>NZ_JAJEQM010000003.1 GCF_020687385.1 Hominilimicola fabiformis | reverse complement strand
AAACTATATTTTGCCATGAAAAAACCGACCTCCCAATAGTTAGATTTTTGGTCTAACTTTTGGGGGTCGGTTCATTTAAAATACCTCAATTAATATTTACTTATCCCCAAACTTCGTCGGCAATTTCCTTTATAAGTTTCAATTTTGCCCATTGTTCTTCTTCTGTAAGCTTATTACCTATTTCGCAAGATGCAAAACCGCACTGCGGACTTAGGCAAAGTCTTTCAAGCGGAACATACTTTGCCGCCTCGTGTATTCTCTTGATAACATCTTCTTTGTTTTCAAGTTTAGGCGACTTAGTTGTGATTAAGCCCAAAACAACTTTTTTATCGCTTGATACCTTTGCAAGAGGTTCAAAACCGCCCGAACGCTCATCATCATATTCAAGAAGAAGTGCGTCAACATTTTCTCTTGCAAAAACATAATCCGCAACAGGGTCATATGCACCGCTTGTGAAATATGTTGAATGATAGTTACCACGGCAAATATGAGAAGTAATCACCATATCAGCCGGCTTATTTTCAAGTGCAAGATTGTTTACCTTTAGAAGCTGTTCCTTAACGGTTTCAATATCAATGCCAAGTGACTGGTATCTCTGTGCTGCCGCATCACCTACAACCGCACCCCAAGTACAGTCGTCAAGCTGAAGATTACGGCAGCCTGCATCGTAAAATTGCTTTATAACGTCACTGTAAGCCGCCGCAATATCTTTAATCAATTCGTCATTGTCAGCATAAAACTTTCTTGTACCCTCAATATTATTCGGCACAATAAATTGTTGGAAAGTTTGAGCCGGTGCAGGAATAGTGTATTTGGCAACTGTATTCTCATCCTCAAATTGCTTTAAAAATTTAAAGTATTCAACAAACGGATGTGCCTTTGCCTTGATTTTACCAACCAAATATGTATCGTCAAGTTTTGCAAGTTCCGCATCAAACTTAACTCCGTTTCCCGTGTCCTCATGCTCAACGCCCTCAAATCCCCACATAAAATCAAGGTGCCAGAAAGTTCTTCTGAACTCGCCGTCTGTGATTGCGTGGAAACCAAGTTTTTTTTGTTTTGCAACTAATTTAGTTATTTCTTCATTTACAATTTTATCGTATTCGTCTTTTTGTATCTCTCCGTTTTTTAACTTTTTCTTTGAATCTTTTAATATCTGCGGTCTTAAAAAACTTCCTACAAAATCGTATCTAAACGGTGTCTTTAATGTACTCATAATAAACTGTCCTTTCTTTCTTTGATGAATACAGTTTATCATATAAGTACCGTTTTGAAAAATACTTATAAACCGCATTTATTCATAGTTTCAACCTATGGACAAATATATTTTTAAAAATATATCAATGTGGCATTGCCGCATAGCTTTTATCAATCGTGATTACACAGTAATATGTAGGATATTTTTCCTTTACCATATCATTTATCGCTTTCTTGACTTCCTTGTCGGTCATATCCATATTATGCGGAACAACGCAGTCAAATATTACGTTTGTGTGCGTAATACCATACACTATACGCAAGTCATGAATTGTCAGACGTTCGTCAATCTCTTTTACCTTTTCACCAATCCAAATTCTAAGGTCGTTCACTGTATTGTCCTTTGTCGAAATCGGGTCAAAATGCACAATCATATGAAGCCCTTCATCATTCATAAAATCACGTTCAATATTATCTATGACGTCATGATTTTTCATAGCATCGCCTTCCGCCGCCATTTCAACATGCACACTTGCAAATTGTCTGCCCGGTCCGTAGTCGTGTACCATTAAATCGTGAGTACCCAAAACACCGGGATAGCTTAAAATCTTTTGACGAATTTCTTCAACCTGTTCATCCTCCGGTGCTTTTCCGAGCATAGGGTCAAGCGTGTCTTTTACAAGTCCGAAACCGCTGTACAAAATAAATACCGCCACACCAAGACCCATCCAGCCGTCAAGCTCAAAGCCGACAAAATGCGATAATATCGCCGCAACCAACACTGCGCCTGTCGTTATAACATCATTACGGCTGTCTGCCGCCGTTGCTATAAGCGTGTTTGAGTTAATCATTTTACCTGTTTTCGTATTAAACAATGCCATCCACGTTTTAAGCAAAATCGAAAACGCAAGCACACCGACAGTAACCCAGCTGAATTCAACTGCTGACGGATGAAGTACCTTATCCAAACTGCTTTTGAACAGTTCAACGCCGATTACCATAATAAGTACGGCAACCATAAGTCCCGACAGATATTCATATCGTCCGTGACCATAAGGGTGTTCTTCATCTGCCGGACGGCTTGCAAGTTTAAAACCAAGCAGACTGATTATGCTTGATGATGCATCGGATAGGTTGTTTACCGCATCGGCAGTGATAGAAACAGACGCCGACAGTGTTCCGACAATTAGTTTGCTTATGAACAGTATCGCATTGCACACTATTCCGACTATGCTTGAAAATTTACCGTATGCCGTACGCACATCGGAATTTTGCGTGTTTTCATAGTCTTTTATAAATCTTTTTATAAGTAGTTTTGTCATCTATGTCACCCAACCTTTATAACATAATTATTCTCTTTCAATACGTCAAGTGCCTTTCGAAAAAATTCGTTCTTTATAAGTATATAATCAGTGTTGTACGTTGATACCGCAAAAATCGGTATTTTTGCATTTGCTAAAATGTCCGCAGCTCTCGCAAGTATTCCCGTGAGTGAAAAATCAAGTATACCCTCGATTCTGAACGCTCTCCAACCGCTGTCACATACAATCGTATTTTTCGGAACAAACTCGCTTGAGCATACAAGCGATAATTCCTCATCAGTCTTGCCGACAAAGCAAAACTCGTCATTAAAGTTCACTTCCGTAACATCATTTATCTTGCATACCGCAAATTCTTTGTCTATTACCTTTATATCCATTTTTATCCCTCAATTATTGTTTCTAATCAGTATAGCACATTTTGTTGCCAACTGCAACAAAAAAAGAGTCAAAGGCTCTTTTTTTATTTTCTGTGTTTTTTTATATGAATAATCTCAATAAAATATTTATACTGTCTGAACAAAATCAATCCGATTACATACACACCGCCCATAATTGCCAATTTAATAACGGCATTTATTGTTATACCGACGATATTTGTTGCATCAATAGTAGCGTAACGCGTCAAAAAACCCGCAATGCAAACCATAACCGCAATACACACGTCCGGAATAAAACTTTTCAGAAATTTCAAAAAGCTAAATCCAAACGTCATTTTTATAAGCATAAAATATGAAATCATAAAATTAATATTATATGAAATCATTGCATTTCTTGCGACTGTGCCAATATCGCCGAAAACAATTCCGAGTACAATACCTATCAGAGTAGTCGACGACGACAAAACACCCGTTATAAAAAGATTTTTCGTGTTGCCAAGGCTTTGGAATATCGCACCGGAGCTTGAATTTACAACCTGTGCCCAAACCGAAAGACTAAGCATTGCAAGGCAAGGAATTGCCGCCGCCCAATGCTCACCGAACATCATACAGATAATCTCATATGACGCAAAATACATATACGCACCGACAAACAATCCGAGCAATGAAAGTATCTTGACAATCTTCATATAATTCTCATATATATACGCCTTATCGTCCTGATACTCCGACAAAATCGGGTGTATAACAGGTGTTATGACGTGCGTCAAATTTTGTTCGGGATAAAGTGCAAGTTTATATGCCTTGTCGTAATATCCAAGCTGTGTATCGCCCATAAACTTCGCCACAAGCAAATTATCGGCATTTCTTGCAAAGTAGTTAAACACGTTAAACGCAAACTGATATGACGAAAACGAAAAAATCTTCTTCACACTGCCGAAATCACATTTAATTCTAAGTTTTATCCTTGTACTGCTGTAATTCCATATAAAATTGACCATAACCTGTATAATAGACTGTGCGGCAAGTGCGTAATATTTCAGTCCGAGTTTTGCCAATACAATCGCTATACCGCTGCTTACAACAGTTGTGGTAATCATACGAAGTCCGATACGCACGAACTTTTTTTCTTTCATTAAAAGTGCGTTCGGCACCATATTCATTGTCGAAAAAAACAAAGACACCGAAAGCAAGCACCCTATCGGTATGTACACGCTGTTGCCGTAAAATTTAGACAACGGCACAGAAAAAATCGCAAAAATTATTGAAAGCCCTACCGCAACATATAAATTAAAAGTGAATATATTCGACACATCATAGTCGCTAAGCTCCTTATTCTGAATAACGGCAGTGCCTATCCCCATATTCGCAAGCACCGAAAAAAACGTGGTAAAAACGGTCATTACACCGATTACCCCGTAATCCTCCGGTAAAAGTATTCGCGCCAAAACAGCACTGAAACCAAGCTGCAATATAACACAACTGTAATTTGCGGCAGCATTGATAAACGCCGCCTTTTTGATTGATATATTTTTAACATCATTTTTTATCATCCATGTTTCAACTCCCTGTATATAATATATACACTAAAATTCAACTTGTCAAACATATTTTTTCTGACAAAAAAAGACAGATGAAACGGTTTAAATTTCATCTGTCTTTTTATCAGTCCATAGTTACAGTAGGCGGAATTTGTCCGCTGTAAACAGGTACGTCAAACGATAATGTTGCGTCTGTGAATGACGAGAATATCTTTTCAATGCTTACCGCCTGCTTAACCGCCCAGCCAATATCCGTTGCATATTGGTGAGTACCCGGATTTTCAGGGTTCCAAAGCATTTTATAAAGTGTGTTCTGTCTGCCATCCGAACTGTTCACATAGTTTTCGCTTATCCACTTTGCACCGCCCTTAATAGCCGCCTCTACACTCGTCCAGCCTTGACTGTATGCTCTCTGTGAACCGTTTCCGACAGGGTTTGCGTCATATGCACCGATACCGAACAAGTTATAAACGGTTGTGCCGTTGACCTCAACACCTGTTGCAAGCTGTGAAGTACCGTTTCCGGACTCAAGGCAAGCATGTGCAACAAGGTAAACCTCGCTGACGTTATATTCTTTAGCCGCCTCAATGAATGCCGCTCCCATTCCTTTCATTACACCCTTATCGGCAAGATAATTATTAAGCGTTTCTTCGCTGACATTATTCGGCTTTGAAAGGTCAAGGAACTGATATTTATATGCGTCCGTATAGAAACTGTTCGGATTCATATATTCCGCTGTTTCGGACTCTGTCGCATATGACATTCCGCCGTTTCTCCAAATTTTCGGTGGTGGGTTCAAGCCCATCTGTATTCTTATAATCTGTGGGAATGATATGTCATATGACGTGTATGTTACAGTTCCCTCCGTATCCAAATCAGAAACTTCATCATTCAAATTGAATGGGTCTTTTGCGTCCGATTCGGTTACGTTGACAGTAAACGTCTGTTTCTTTCCGTTAGTCGTTTCAACCGTTATATTCGCCGTACCAACGCTGACACCGCGTATTCTGCCCGCTTGACTTACTGTCGCTATCTTTGTATCGTCACTCGACCATTTAAGCGTTTTGTTTCGTGCGTTTGACGGTGAAACGGTTACTATCGCGTTAACACTGTCGCCGACTTTTATCGTCATTGCGTCAGTATTTTTTACGGATAAAGTCTGTACGTCAACGTATGAATTTACGACATTTACAAAGCACTTCGCCTCAAAGCCTCCGTCCTCCGTTGTTGCCGTTATCTCCGTCATACCGACGCCGACAGGCTTTACTCTGCCGTTTTCGTCCACACGTGCAATCTTTGTATTTTTAGATTTCCATGTTATGTTTTGGTTCGTTGCGTTTTTCGGGAATATTTCTGTCTGTAAAAGTCTGCCCTCACCGCCTGTGTAAAGCGTTATTGTGCTTGTCGGCATAAATATACCCGTTACAGGCTGTCTTACCGACAAAGTGGCGGTTGCACTCTTTTTTTGACTGTACAACATTGCCGTCAATGTCGCTTTACCGGGATTTTGTGCCGTTATATTACCGCCGCTGTCAATCTTTGCGATATTGTCATCAGACGATTTCCAAGTAATTTTTTTATCGGGTAAATTTATCGGATAAACCTTTGCTTTTATTTTTGCCTCTGCCGTACCGCCGTTTAGGTCAACAGCACCGTCGTCCCAGCTTAATTTTATCGCAACATTGGTTTTGTCGCTGTGGTCGAACGTGTAATAATTCTGCAAAACCATCGCATATCCGACAGAATCGTCACCCTCTTGAAGATAGTCGGAATTTACGGAATTTTTTATCATAACGCCCAAAAGCACACCGAGTACCGCCACTCCGACAGCAACTGAAATCAATGCCTTCAGCCTGTGTGCCTTTGCATACTCCCAAATGTCCTTTCTGAATTTCGGAAATTTAACGTATGCAAAATTTGAAAACTTTTTGCTCTTGCACAAAAGTTTCCAAAACTTCTTAAACACTCCGCCTACCGCATCCCAGCCTGTTTTAATACCTTTAAATATCTTGCTGAGCCACGAAAACGGACTTTTATTATTCGGTTGTATATTTCTTGTTAATTTAGTTTCCATACCGAATTCAATCCTTAAAAAATGGTATTGTTTCTACAATACCATTTAATTTTATGACTGCACAGTAAAAAAGTCAATACATATGCACCATTGTTAAAAAAATGTTTACTTTTTAAACCTATTTACAATATATTGGTTTGCCATATCTTCAAGAGTGTCCTCCAAGCCGCCAAGACCTTTGAAGTCGGGATTTTTTCTCTTTATTGCGTTTGTCAGAATGTAATCGCAAAGTGCAGGGTTTTTAGGCAAAAGCGGTCCGTGCAAATATGTTGCGACAACGTTTTTATACACAACACCCTCAACACCGGATTTTTCATCGTTTCCGTAACCATAAACAACTCTGCCGAGCGGTGTGTGATTACCGATGTAAGTTCTTCCGCCGTGATTTTCAAAACCGACAATTTTTTGATTTAGAAAGTCATTTTCAAGTACGATATTTCCGATAAGACGTTTTTTGCCTTGTTCGGTGTAAATATTAAGTATATCAAGCCCTTCAATTGTTTCGTTTTCAAGCTTGTAATACTTACCCAAAAGCTGATAACCGCCGCACACTGCGACAAGTACACCGTTATCTTCAACATAATTTCTTATTTCGTCCTTGTGTTCCAAAAGTCTGTGGCAAACAATTTTCTGTTCTCTGTCCGAGCCGCCGCCTATGAACACAATATCAACGTCCGACAAATCAAATCCGCTGTCCTCACAGGTGTATGTCACAACCTCCGCGTCAATACCGCGCCACATAAGTCGTTTTCGCATACATTCGATATTTCCTCTGTCACCGTATAAATTCAAAAGGTCGGGATAAAGATGAAGTATTTTGATTTTCATTATGCCTCACCTCCGAGCTTTTTAAGTACCGCCTCTGTCGAATAAAGTGCGGTATAATTCACAAGTACATAGACAACTTCGCTGTCCATTTCAAGACATTTTGTAATTGCGTCCGCCATATCCTGCGTCATACGGTCAACCTTTATATCCGAATACTTAAATCTAAGACTTATATCGTAAACTCTGATACCTGTTGTTGTAAGCGTGTTCAGGTTTTCGTCCGCAATTTTATCAAAGTCCACGTCCCACAGCCACGACACGTCACGACCGTCATTAGCCTTGTCATTGATTGCGATTATAACGTCTTTCTTACGCTTGTCCGTATTTACCGTTGCAATGGCTTGGTTAAATCCTGCGGGATTTTTTGAAAGACTTAGTATAACGGGCTTGTTGAATTTGTATTCCTGCATTCTGCCGATTTGCGGTTTGTAGCCTGTCAAAAGTTTTGCGAAATCATCCGTTTTTTCTCCCAAAACATTTAGTGCACCGTATACGGCAATAAGGTTATATATATTGTAAAAACCTTTGTAATTTATCACCATAGGCTGATTGTTTATCGTAAACTTCATCGGTGTGTCGAGCGATACATTCTTGACTTCAAAATCAATCTCAGGTCGCTTGAAACCGCACGACGGGCAATAAAAATCGCCGAGCTGACTGTAATGATAGTAATTGTACTTCTGTTCCTCACCGCATACAGGACAGAAACGCCCTTCCTTTGTATCGTCAAGCTGCGGAAGTACCTTTTCGGATATTCCGTAATAATAAGCCTTGACGTTTTCCTCTCTGCCGAACTGAACGCACAGCGGATCGTCACCGTTTAAAACAAGTTTTAAATTCGGCACTTTCTTTATTGCACGCTTGATAATATCCGAAGTAATGTCAATTTCGCCGTATCTGTCAAGCTGGTCACGGAATAGGTTCGTTATAACCATAACATCGGGCTTTACATAGTCAAACACTATCGGCGTGTACGCCTCGTCAATTTCAAGACACGCATAGTCCGCTTTTAATTTGCCGAATATACTCATTTCCTGTAAAACGGTGGTTGCAATACCGCTAAGCATATTCGCACCGAGCTTATTGCAAATAACCTTATATCCCTTTGCCTCAAGTGCCGATGCCATAAGATTGTTTGTCGTTGTTTTTCCGTTTGTGCCGCAAGTTACGATTATACCATTTGACACGCATTTCTCCAAGCCTTTTACAAGGTCGGGACATATTTTAAGTGCATACGCACCCGGCGAAGAAGATGATTTTTTACCTACTGTTTTTCCGACTATGGTAAGAATTTTTCCGAGCCATATCGCAAGAAGTTTTCTCATTACAGTTATTCCTTTCAACTAATATAATATATGATTATACTACACTTTCTTCCCTTTTGCAACTTTCTCTTTAAAGTAATGAGGTTTTTATGTTCTTACTTTACTTTTTGTTGTGAATGTGTTATTATTGACACGAAATAAACATTAACATATCGAAAGAATGACGTAATTATGACAGACTTTATAACGCAGATTGATTTTAATATTTTAAACGCAATTCAAAGCATACGCAATCCGTTTCTTGATACAATTATGCCACTTATAACGTTTTTAGGCAGCGGCGGCATTGTATGGGCTGTAACTGCACTTATAATGCTTTGTTTCAAAAAATCACGAAAAACAGGTATTATAATAATAGTTTCACTGCTTTTGGGATTATTCCTTTCTACAATGGGGCTTAAAAATGTAATTGCACGTGAACGTCCATATAACACCGAAGGAGCGTTGCTTACAGTTGAAAATCTGCTGATAGGCGCGCCGTCGGGAAGATTTTCGTTTCCGTCCGGTCACGCAATATCTTCATTTTCCGCCGCAACGGTTATTTTGCTGTACAGCAAAAAATTAGCCATACCGGCAATTATTCTTGCTGCTTTGATATGCTTTACAAGGCTGTATCTGTATGTACATTTTCCGTCCGACGTTATTTGCGGTGCGTTGTTCGGAATATTGCTCGCGTTCGTGTCAAACTTCTTAGTCAATAAAATATGGGAGAAAATCAATGAAAGAAAATTATCAAATAATTCTAAACAAAACGATTGACGAAATTCAAAAAAACAATACCGTTCCGTCACTTCTTCTGCACAGCTGTTGTGCGCCTTGTTCAAGCTATGTACTTGAATATTTGTCGGAATATTTTGATATAACTATTTTCTATTACAATCCGAATATTTCACCCGAAGAAGAATTTTATAAGCGTGTCAGCGAGCAAAAGCGTCTTATAAATGAAATGCCTTTAAAGAGAAAAGTAAAGTTTATCGAGGGCAAATATGACTGTGAAAAATTTTATTCGATTGCAAAAGGGCTTGAAAATCTCAAAGAGGGCGGCGAGCGTTGCTTTAAATGTTACCGACTTCGCCTTGAAGAAACAGCAAAAACCGCCCAAAAGGACGGTTTTGATTACTTCACTACCACGCTTTCGATCAGTCCGCATAAAAATGCTCAGGTGCTTAACCAAATCGGTCTTGAACTTGAAGAAAGCTACAGCGTTAAATATCTATGCTCCGATTTCAAAAAGAAAAACGGTTATAAGCGTTCTTGTGAACTTTCGGAAATATACGGTCTTTATCGTCAGAATTACTGCGGTTGTATTTATTCAAAGCTTGAAGCCGAAGAACGTGAAAAAGCTAAAAATAATAACGAACAGCCGCTATCTGTGCAATAAATTCACGCACGCAAGATACAGGCAAAAGCGGTATCGGTGTAGACGCACCTATATGTGTTGCGTCTATGCCGTTTATTTTTGCCATCAATTCCGAACGCAAAACGTGAAATTCGTTTGTGACAAATACGGCTTGTCCCTCGTCCATTATCAACTTTGAATATTCAAAATTTTCATATGTGCTTGTGGAGTTGTCCTCTTTTATAATTCTGTCTTCTCTTATTCCGTGATTTAAAAGGTAGTTTTCCATTGCCTGTGCCTCTGAAATTGTTTCGCCTTTGCCTTGTCCGCCGCTGACTATTGCTATTGCATTTCCGTTTTTGTTCATATATTCAGCCGCTTTTTCAAGTCGTCTTTCAAGTGCCAAAGACGGTGTATCGCCTTTCAGTCCCGCACCAAGCACGATTATATAATCTTCTCTGTATGTCGCATTGTCACTTTTTCCGACAACGCATATAATCCCCGAATAAATCACAAGTACAATCATTCCGAACGTAAACAAACCTTTTATAAATTTCAAAAAGCCTTTTGTTTTGAACGCGTCGTAAAACGTACTCCATAATATAAACATAATACCTATCGCAACGGTAAATGCCTCACCCACGCCCATTGATGTGGTTGACGCAAAATAAAGTCCGTCCGCCGAAAAAAGCAATCCCAATATAAATAATATTACTCGCATATACTGTCTCCTTATATTATTGAATATTCCATACATTCATAATGTAGCTTTGTGCCGATGTCTACACCCAACGGCAACAGTGCCATTGCTATGAATAATTCTTCCTCACTTTCAATATCCGTACGCTTTAGGTACGCATATTCCCCTTCAATTCTTGATACAATATAATCCTTCGGTTCCATATTCGACCTCCATATTTGCTTTTATACTCATATAATACATTAACTATTATATCATTGTCAATAATTTTTTATTTTTTTGAAAAAAAGTGTTGACAAAAGCATTTTTATGTGCTATTATATTATCTGTCGTCAGACGTAAAACATAATATGCGTGATTAGCTCAGTTGGTAGAGCACCTGACTCTTAATCAGGGTGTCCAGGGTTCGAACCCCTGATCGCGTACCACGTTAAAATCGCTTAAACAGTATGTTTGAGCGATTTTTTATTATTCAAAATTCTATTGCATTTTGGGCGTTTGACTATACTTTAACTATCAGAGTATTTTTGTTATCTTTTTCATGTTGTCTAAACAAAAAGTGCAGCTCATATGAACTGCACTTTTTGTTATTTTAGACTTTTTCCCATTTCATAAGCATTTTGCATTGCACAGCTTTGCTTTATGTCACCATTTATACCTATTACCATACCGCCCTCAACACTGTTCGGAACACAGCATGTAACGTGTTTTTTATATGGATGTTTGCCTATAAGACACAGGCAAGCATATGCTTTGTTTTTATTCTTGAATTATCGCTGTCCTACTATCAGCGTCCCACTCTACCGTATATCCCATATTTTCTGAAAGAAAACGTAACGGCACTATTGTTTTGCCATTTACAAGCCTTGCAGGCACGTCCATTGTTGTTAAGATATTATTCACTTCCGCATTGATGTTGTTTATGGAAAACGTTATTTCTGTATTATCAAGAGTCGCTGTTGCAGTTTGTGTTTCTCCGTTCCATTCAACATCCGCTCCCATTTGCTCAAACAAAAATCTCATAGGTACAAGTGTACTACCGTTTTCTATAATCGGCGGTGTTTCAAATCCCAAATATATACCATCAAATTTAACATATATTTGCGATTTATCACAAGCATTTCTCCACGCTGTACGCAAATCTTCTAAATCATATTCAAACAAACGATATTGAGTTTGGAATAGTATCTTATCTTTCACTCCTATACAATCATAAATTGCCTCAATAACACTATCACTTGTCGATTCAGGATGAATTTCATGTGTTGTTAAAAGGCTCGGAAAGTCAACATCAAGCCAGTATACACCATCAAGCGAGATTTGAAATACTTTTTCTTCCACATCAAATGTATCCCAACAAACATATAGATCGTCCACTACTTTATAAGATTTTAAATTTTCTCTTTCAAATACAATATCAGTAGTATTATTTATATTTCCTTGCTCTGCAATACCTACAATCTTTTTAGTGTATCTTGTATCACCGTCAGGCATTTCTCCGTCAAGTATTAAAGTTTTATTCATCCCGTTTCCAATAGGAACCTCCGATAAAGTTTTGTCCTCATTCCACAAAATCCCGTCTTCAGACACATAAACTTTCTTAATCGGTTCAAAATTGTAAGAATTTTTATATTGACTGTAATCTTTCGTTTCTGCATAATACTTACCGTCAACATAACTTAC
The DNA here is from genome assembly GCF_020687385.1 of Hominilimicola fabiformis. Classification (NCBI taxonomy): domain Bacteria; kingdom Bacillati; phylum Bacillota; class Clostridia; order Eubacteriales; family Oscillospiraceae; genus Hominilimicola; species Hominilimicola fabiformis. Next base: position 258,498 of record NZ_JAJEQM010000003.1, on the reverse strand, counting down.
TCCCGTAATCGGAGCTTCAAACTCTTGTTTTGAAATCAGTTCAAAGTCCTTATCAAGAATAAGTAACGGATAATTAATTGTGGTATTATATTGAACTTCACTAATTGATTCACCGCTCAACTCATGCAGTCGATTAAAAACTATATACTTATCTCCCCAATAATTTATAGAATATGTATAATTAGAAAGTTTATTTATTTCCGTTATCCCACTCGTTTCCGAAATATCATCCCAATTAATCATATCATCTGATCTTCTATATCGCGAATATCCATCATATACATCTCTATAAATATATTCTTTTCCGGTATACCAAAAATTGTTTATTATACTCGAATGATACGTTAATTTTAATCCGTTATAGTCATAATAATCTTGACTTATATTTTCTTTATCAATAATATTCAAGTTTATAGCACTGGCATCTATCACTAAATTTCCACAACACATCAATGCTATTATAAACGCAAATAGCTTTTTCATAATAAATCCCCTTTTTAATCTATTGTATACGTCCTAATCTCAATTTACTAAACCAATTAAACGTTGATTTTTTACAAAAAGCACGTCATTAAAACGTGCTTGACATAATTTTTTTGCTGTGTTATACTTTAGATATAGAGAAGAGCGGTAAACAGCTTTTGTTTCTGCTTTAATATTTGGTTAAATTTTTGTAGAAATTGATTTTCTACCCAATAACCGTCCTATTCCCGTAGGGCGGTTATTTCTTTAATATCCATACAATAAGCAAAATCAATACAAGTTGTATTGTGGTTTCACTCATAATATTTCCTTTCCGAAACAGAGCCGCCTCCGCTCTACTCATATCATTGATTTTAAACCTACTTTTATTTTACACTATACCTCATATTATGTCAAATTACATTTATTTTACTGTTTTTTCTTATATACAAAAAACACACGTCTAAAACGTGCTTGACATAATTTTTATGCTGTGTTATACTTTAGATACAAGATAAGGGCAACAGTAGTTGTCTTTGCAGAATGTAAACGTTTTGTAGAAAAATTCTACCTTAACCGTCTATTTCGCAGATAGACGGTTATTTTTTTATCTCTATAACAAGCAAAAATACAATTATAATTATAAGAGTAAATTCACTCATATGCTGCTCCTTTCGGAATAGCATAGACAACCGCCTTGCGTCCGCTTTGCCAAACGTTATTGCCCTTTTTGTATCTTGGGGTTTTATAAACCCATATATATTCTACACTATACCTCACGCAATGTCAAATTACGTTTATTTTACTAAAAAAATACAAAATGGCGGTTTTAAACCGCCATTTTGATTACTTCAATTTTTCATTAATACGCATAAACACTGCCGCTGTTTGTGCTCTTGTTGAATTTGCCTGCGGAGCGAAAGTACCGTCGGTATTACCCGACATTATTTCTTGCTCTGACAGCCAATCAACCGCATTCCTTGCATAATCTGAAATACTGTCACTGTCAACATAATTTGCCGTTTCATTTACCGTTATATCACAATTTTTGTATTCCGCATAACGATAAACAATCGCCGCCATTTGTTCACGGGTTATACTCATATCAGGTGCAAACTCTGTATCACTCACACCGCTGACAATTTTATTTTCTTCCGCCCATGCCACTGCATTTGCGTAATAACTGTCACTTGCCACATCAACAAAGCTTGAATTTTCCGCATACGGTTCACCCTCTGTTCTGTACAGAACAGTTACAAACATAGCCCTTGTAACGTCACCGTCTGGTGCAAATTCCGTATCGCTCACACCGTACATCAAACCGTTTTCATAAGCGTACTTAACTGAATTATAGAACCAATCGTTGTTACTTACGTCAACAAACGGATTATCCCAATCAGTCGGTTCAGGCTTATCTGACGGATTAGGCACAGTATCAATCTTTTTGAACTTTGCAGTAATTTCAGCTTTTGCATTCACCTTTTCAAACGTATATTCGCTCACCTTACCGACGCTTTCGCCGTTTACGATTACGTCCTCAATTTCGTAACCCTCATCAGCCGTTATCGTAAATGTCTTGCTTTCGTTTTTATTTACGGTTACGGTGTCCGGACTGATTTTACCGTTTTCGGACTGAACAACTGTAATTTTATATGTTACATTGCCGGAGTTTCCTCCTCCGCCACCGCCCGAACTTGGTTTAATCATAAGCGGACTGCTCGCGATAATGTGAGTGTTTTCAACCGTTGTACCCGTCAAATTAACCGTAACGGTATATGTCACAGACGTATCAAACGTGCCGTACAACGTATATGTTTTATTATCACTGCTTGCCTTAACCGCTGTAAGTTCCACATTCTTATCACCGTTCAGCACAACAAAATTATCTGCCGTCATTCCCTCAATCGCCGTATCAAGATTAATCGTGATATGCGTCTTTCTTGCCGTACCTGCCGACGCATTCACTTTAATTTTTTCACTTGGAATATCAGTGCTGTCCTTGCCGCCCAAAACGGTATAAACATTCTGATTATCAACAGTCGCACTTACTACGCCGTTTATTTTTTCATCAGTTGTAATGTAGCCGTTTTCATCAACATTCGCCGCACCTTCTATTGCCGAAACGTTCCATTCAATTCTGTTTGCCGCCGCACTGTCGTCATTGATTTCAATAATTCTGTTATCGGTTTTCACCTTTAGCGAAAGCTGACCGCTTGTGCCGGCTTTAATTGTACTGTCACTGCACTCTTTTCCGTCAATGTACATTTGAAGTACACTGTCGTCATTGCCGAGTGCTTTGTTTGTAAGCTGTAATGTTACAGGTACTGTTTCGTTGCCGATTTCGTCTGCAGCATACACAACTATATTTTGATATGCCATAGAATTATCAAGCGTAACAGTCTTTTCAAAACTGCCGTCATCTCCGACAGTCGCTTCCTGTATCTCTTGATTTTCCGCACCGATATACACTTTCGCACCACTGTCGCTGATACCCTTAACCGTAACAGTGTCCTCGAAAAATCCGCCGTTATTCGGACTGCTTATTTGCAATCTCGGAGGAAGTGTATCAACAGTAAACATATACTCCGACAATGTACCGTCTTTTGAATCGTTTTCGCCCTTGAAGGTTATTATATGCGTACCGTCCTCTAAGCCGTCAAGATTTATACTCTGCGACATAGTTTTTTCCGAAACAGTACCGTTCATTTCACCGCCGTCCAAAGACCATTCGCCGGAAACATTCATATCCGATACAAGGTCTATGACTGCATTACTGCTTTTAACCGTATCTGTTCCGTCAATGTTTACCGCATTTTGTGCTTTAAGTGTTACATCAGCCTTTTTAGGCTCAACCATTGTCACAGGTGATGACAGTGTTTCAGCGGAAACAATCTGACCGCCTGAAGATGTATTTTTATAACCCTTTAATCCTATCACATACTGCTTACCGCTTACAAGTCCGACTTGTTCGGTCTGCGTTTTTATATCCTTTTTCTCATCTTCCGTAAGGTCGTTTTCATTCACGATATTTCCGTTCTTATCCACCGTAACCGTCTTTGTATACTGACCGCCGACCGTAATCACATCACTTCCGCTTACAGTCATATTGTCAAATACAGTCGGTACGTTTTTACCGTCTTGAACTTCATATATACTTACCTTATAGCCGTCATAATTATCTTGATTTATACCTGTCAAATCAATACTGTAATCACCGCCCAATGCCACATTAAACGTCGGTGCGGACGGCTGTGACGGATTGGTATAATTAAGCTTTTTATCGGTTGTCACAACCGGGTTAGCACTTTCGTCTGTCGTTGTCGCAACAACTTTTACCGTATATTCACCGCTCGGCATATTTTCAGGCATTGTTATATTTGCACTCTTACTCTTTATGTCATTCACATTTTCTGTTTTGTACAACGGATAAACTTCGTTATTGCTGTCCTCTGCATAAATTGTAAGACTGTTGAATTTATCCAAATCTTCGCCCGACCACGTTACAGTATTATTGTTCAATACCGCATTGTCGATTGTCGGCAACTTTGAAAGTGCGTATATAGTCACGCTTGACGCAATACCTGTTTTTAATTGCAATGCTTTATTAAAGTAATTTTCATCTGTAACCGTTATTGTAACGGTTGCTTTCTTTGTATCCTCATTCCAATTCAACATTGCGTTGGCATTTGCGTTGGCTGTATCGTCTGCCGTTTTTGAACTGTCTGACCATACTATCGGATAATTTTCCATTTCAATATTCTTTGCGTATGTTTCCGCAATAAGCTGACTCGGTGCGTCATACGAAATTGTAAGTATTCCGTTTTCGTTGTTATACTTGCCGAAATTAACCGAATGTACCGTTTTACCCGCAAGCGATGATACCGTCGCACCGTTTGAGCCGAACAATGATATATCCTCTGTTGACGCCAATGTGCGAATACTGTTATTGAGTTTCATATACAAGGTACGGTCTGTTTTTTCATCATAATAAACAGGAATACCCTCCGCACTCAACTCAATAGTCGGTTCCGGTGCGTCATATTTACCGAAAGCGAAATCTACATCTCCGCCCCAATAATATGTTACACCTGCGTCAATTTTCAAAACGTGCAAAGCACCCCATATTTTTTCGGCATTGACACCCAAATCGGCAGAACCTATTTCAATACCGCCGAAAATCGGTATTTTTTTAGGAATACTTACCACTGCCGTGGCATAACCTTCCCAGAAATATTTATCCTTAACCTTATCTTTTTCTACAATTAAATGTCCGTCACCCGAAATAACGTCGAATATACCGATAGACACTCCCGCTGCAAATCTAAGTTCGGGATACCATGCACATTCAATTCCCGCATAGTCTATAAGTGTAATTCCCGCAACATTCACGTCCGACAGTGCAATACTCAAATCTCTCGGGCTGATACTTACATCACCTCTTGCGGAAAGAACATCAAACAAAGCGAATTGTCCGCTTAGCAGAAGCGTTATAGGCGGTACGGATGAGGACGGATAAATCGTTTCAAACAGATTATCTATACCGCCGCCTGCACCTTTAATCCAAAATACGCCCATTCCGTCAACATTTATGCCCGGTGTAAATCCGCCTGCATAGAAATATAATTTATCCGGAATAGGTATTCCGTTGTTACTTCTAAGACGAATTTCCGCCTCCATTTCAAATGCCATCATATCGGCACTGCCTTGAACGCCGATAGTATATTCGTTGTTCATAACCTTTAAGTCAAGAGTACCCTCAACGCTCGGAAGTCCGTCCGCATATGACGGAACTTCTACTTCGACAGACGTATTAAATCCGATAAATCCGCCGCCGAAAAGTATATCATGGATATACAAATTCAGACTTCCGCCCTCTGCGTCTTCCCATTCCTCTTGGTCCTCGGCATATCTGTCCTGTACATCTCTAAGCTGTGACGGAGTATAATTACTGCTCGCCATTTTCAGTTGTGCAACCTCCATTGCGGAAGTTTTTCTGTTGCTCCAATCAAAGTTTGACGGAACAAGAAAATCAGGTGAAAGTTGTGCACCGAATGCGATTACTCTTTGTTTCGGTGTTTTTGAAGTGACTTCACCGTCAACTGTCGCCATCTGTCCGAACTGACAGTATCTGAATTCCATCACCATTCCCGCAATGGTTTGTGCGGTACTTGCCGCACCCGGCCACATAAGCATAATACCGTTTGTATTTGCAACGCTGTTTTCAACGTCACCTGTCTGTTCGCCCTCGTTTGTGTACTGCAAAAGTGTTGATTCGGAGCCGTTTTCAAATGACGAAATCGCACATACACCGCTCCAAACCTTTGTTCTTGCGCCTGTCGTATAAACTTCGCCGTCTATATCGATATTAATAGTTTGGTCGTCCTGACCGACGTTTTCGACAGACACGGTTACAGTACCTTTTTCAATATCAAGACAATTACTGATATTTATTGTACTTTTCGCCTTATGGTCTACCGTTTCAAGAGAAACAGCCTCTGCCTCTGCAATTTTACCGTTTTCATATTTTAACGTAAAGTCACCGCGAAGTTCAAGCAAAGAGATATTCTGAGCATTTGGAACTTCGTCACTGTATTCCTTTTCGTCTTTATACGCCCTTAGGGCATACTTGTTATCGCCGTCTTTTTCAATCGTGACAACTCCGTAAGAGCCGCCTTGATATGCAATATCATCACTGACATTAAACTTCAGTGCGTCAGACGTAATATCTTTTTTAGTTGGATCTTTCATATCAAATACAATCTGATATGTACCGACCGACATAAGCTCGTCAAGTATCAAATCCGCCGTATTGTTTTCGGTATCCAAAATGAAGTTTTCCGCACTTACAGTCAACGGCTGACTGCCGTTTAAAGGCGTAACCTTTATATCGTATTCACTCTTATTTTTAAGCAAATTGAAATTCTGACCTGCAAGGTAAATATGTCTTGTTCCTCTGTTATAAACAATCTCGGGTGCGGTGCTTATAAACGAAACCCTGTCGCCTGTTGCACCCGGGCAAAGAAGATATATACTTCTCTGACCGATTAAGTTTTCGGAAAGTAATTTACCGTCCGTTCCGCTCACGTCATAACAACGCACTTCGATTTTTCTGTAATCGGTAGCCGTAAGCGGTTCTGCATTAAAGTTAAACACAACCTGTCGTTCTTCATCTGCGTTAAAATCTATAATATCAACACTGAAAGGGTTTGAATATGAAGCTGTAACGTCAAGATTCCCCGACAAGTCATACGGTGTTATTCCCTCCTGCGGATATACCGCAACGGCAATTTGTTTCATTTCATTCTGCGACACGTTTTTAATTTGCGTTGACACGCTGAAATCACCGTTTTTACCGTCCGCCGTTTGCGGTTTGTATTCGTCTTTTGTATCGGTAAGCTGCATTGCTCCGAGTTCAGATGAAAAATTTATCGCAACCTTATCATCGTTATTTACGGTTACGTTTGAATATATACCGTAATTTGTCGCAACGGTATTGCCCTCACCGTTTGCCGCCACACTGCCCATATCGAAATACAGAGCATACGCACTGTCGGCAGTCAAATATTTTTCGTTATACGGATTTGTAAACGTCAACGAGTTATCAGGCTCAAAATCGAATACACTTGACGCAAGGTTGTTCCAATGTCCGAACGCTATTTGATACGGTGCGACAATTTTATTGTTAATCGACGCATTCACCGTATAAGCCGTTACGGACGGTGCTTTCGGATTGTCGTATCCGAATAATGCGTTGTTGTATGCTTCTCCGTCAGAGTTATCAATAACCGTTTCGGATTGTATCTGCTCATATGTACTGTCCTTTTTCGTCAATTCATACACCGCATAATCCTGATAACCGAGTGCGGTATCAAGCATAACTCTTGCCTGAACACTGTCCGCACTTCTTCCGTCCGTACTCTTTACACCGTATGAAATTGACGCCATACCGTGCAGAGCCGATTTTGTATTTGCAAGCGTGACGGTCTGCGTAAAAGTCAAACCGTCAACGCTCCACGTTGCGACAATGTTGTCACTGTTTTTCACCAAAGTGACGTCACTGCTGTCCTTACCCAAGAAACCGTATTTTCTTCCGAAAATATAGTCCTTTACCTCATCACCTCTTTTTACACGAAAAGAGGTATATGATGTATCATAATTTTCATCGGGAAACAAAAGATATTTATTATCATCTGCTTTGTTCAGCTTATCTCCCTCAACGGTATCTATCAGAAAACCGCCGTTTTTCGCCGAAACAACGACTTTCAAATAACCGTCGTTCAATTCTTCGTAATCCGCCTTATTCAGATTTTCGGCAAACGCGCCGATAGGCATTATACCGAAAATCATCGCTGTTACGGTTAAGGCTGATATAATCTTTTTTAATCTTTGCAGCATAGTAAACCTCCTTTTTTCATTATTGAACGTAAATTACAAATCTGTAATTGTCACGTCCCTGCGTTTGTACATTAAATGTATAATACCCCGCCTTTTTCGGAACGAATGTAATCGGCTCTGTATTATCCTTATTCTTCGCCAATTCAGTCGCACCGATTTTCATTTGACCGACTGTCTTTATACCGTTTTTATATTTAACACTGTACGGCTCGCCATTGCTTTCAACGACAATGTTCTGTGCCTCGTTTTTGCTTAGCACAATCATATCTCTGTAAATATACTCACCGTTTACGCTGACTCTAAGCTGAGTATCCTCATAGAAATAGATATATCCGTATCTTTCACTGCTGTTTCCTGCCTCGTCAGTTGCGGTATAAGTCACCCTTACGGTTCCCGTTGTCTGCGGTTTTGTGTAAGTAACATCAAGCTTGATTTTGTCCTTTTCGGTTTCGTTGTCGCTTACCGTCATATTCGCTTTAAGCTGTGACAAAATATCTTCTGAATTTAAGTCGATTTCCACCGTTTCCTTTTTCAATTTGATAGTCGGTGCTTTTTTATCCGGCATTGCTATCTGCATAAAGTGATAATACTTTGTATTTGAATATTCGTCCTTTGCCTTTATTGTAGGATACAAGCCTGCCAAATCCTCCGATACGGTTAACTTCGTCCACGCACCGGCCGTAAGATTTTGACCTGTTGTGTCACCGTTCCATGTTACCGTACAGTTTCTGTTTGCACTCACATATACAGTGTCACCGACCTTTAAACGACCGAGTTTATCCGGTGACTCCTTACTGTCTGTACCGTCACTTGCAAGACTGAATGTAAGCGACAAATCTTTATCAATGATGCTGTCAACCTTAACAACCTTTTCCGTCAGATTGCCTGCAGCGTCCGCAAAGTGATATACATATTCGCCGTTTGCGTTTATTACTCGTGTAAATTCAGTTCCCTGTTTTCCGTTTTCTCTGAAAATAACTTCTTTGTCAGCTTTTAAAGTCACTGTCACTTTACGGTGATTTTCGGACGGCTGAATTGTTTCGGTAATAATCGGTGCGTTTTTGTCGATGTTCTTAACCTCATTCAAAGTAATTTCACACACTTGACCGTTTACGGCTGTACAAACAAGCGTCATAGTCGGTGCATTTTCCGAATATGAAATTGTAACTTGATTATCAAGTTTGTATATTTCAGGAAGATAGCCGCTTTGATTTTTCCATTCCGCTTTCGTGATGAGCTTATCAAATCTAAGCTGTGCCGTAACGGATTTATTCGTCTTACTGCTCTTTGCGTTTTCAGACCAAACTTCACTGATTTTATTTGCAGGTGAATTGTCTATTTCCGTAACGGCTGCTTTTAATTCACCGCTTTCGTTCTCACCTTTATATGTGTATGTGTAGTTTATAACAATATTTTCGTTGCCTGTTACTTCTATATAATACAATCCGTTGTATTCTCCGTCACTTGTTTCCTGTTTTGCGTTGTCATTAGTCATAACAAGGTTTGTAAAGTCACTGTCCTCAGGCGGTATTAGGTATACCTTTACGGTCTGCATATCGCCCGACACGACTTTCTGTAAATGCGGCTGAGGCGCTTCGCCCAAGTTATCCGCAACAAGCGGAATTTCGGTGACATTATTACAACTGTCGACTGCAAACAATGTAAATTCCGCATTCTTTGTTATATCAACGGTTCTGCCGTTCACACTCACTCCGTCAATCGTATCGCTTGTTGAATCAAATGTCGGTGTTTCGGCATTAAGTCCCGCTTTTGCAATAAGCTTTACACCGTTTATATCAGACACGATTACATTAAATCTGTAATGTGATGACCAACCCATTTTCTTCATAAATGATATACTGTCGGTAACTGTTTCATAGCCTCCGCCGCTTAAATCCGGAAGTGACGGATTTAAGTAATGCTTGTTATCATCATACAGATTAAGCACAAGTTTTTTGCTTTGTGCCACGCCGCCCCTTACGGTATAACCAACCATTTCAACACTCGGCGGCATTGTATCGACATATTCTTCGGGCGGCTGATAATCTTTAAGTGTTACATCAAGCGTAACTGTATAATCTTCACCCAAAGTATCATTTTGATTTTTGTAATTCCTGAATGTAAATTCCGTTCCACTGTTAGGATAGAATGTATGGCTCGGTGTTTCGCCCGTTGCGGTATCAACAAGTGTTGAGCCGTTTTCATCAACAAGCTTTGCGGTTACTTCGCCGTATATACAGCCGTCAACCACATCATCTTCGTCATAATCCCATACAACTTTCGGCTTTATCGGTTTTATCTCATTATTGGTTATATTTAATATTTTACTCTTTTCAGCTCCGTTGTCCGTCCACTTCATTGTAACCTTTGTAGGCTGTGTTGCGGTTACGGTTACGTTATTTGTTCCGTTATTTTCGATTTTTGCAAATGTGTTTCCGTCATTTTCCGTAACAGTTACGGGAGAAGTATATTCGATATTCGCCGTAATATCGCCCTTTGTCTTATACAAAGTTGACATTGTAACCTTTGGACCGTCTGCAAGACGTGTAACAGTTACAGGTATTGTCCATGTATTGCCGAACATATCCTCGCCCTCAACTTTGTATGTACCGTTTGAGTATATCGGCAGATAGTGAGCAGACGCATAAACCGTATCGCCCTTTAATTTTAAATATCCGTTAAAGTATACCTTAACACCTCTGTCATTGCAGATATAACTGTAATCCGCTAATGAATCGTCATCAGAAACGTCAACAAATCGCGGTTTTTCATATTTAAAGTTCGTTACCAAGCTTCCGTAATTTTCATCGTCTTTGGTATACGTTCTCGTTGCTGTGTCACCATGCACACCTACAAAGTTAAACGTAATACTGTCAAAGAAAGGCTCGCCTGCCTTTTCCACACTCCATGGTCTTGTAAAGTCTATACTCAAATTAGTGGACGTGCTGTCCTCACGATAATAACCGCCCTCAAAACCCAATTCATTCGGATATTGATAGTTTTTCATAGGCATATTGTACGTTTTGCCGTCTTTCACAACTGTAAAAGAGCTTTTGTCCATGTCAAGATTTTTGGCATAAAAATTATAAATATAATCACCCTGGTTGTATGTGTTAAGATTTGCTTGAGTTACTGTCAATGCATCATTTTCAAAGGTATATTTCGTTTTTTCCTTGAACTGCGGAATATATGAAACAGAATTACCGGATTCGTCTATCGCAATAAATGCAAAGTTGAGCCTATCTCTGCCGTTTTCGTCTTGTCTACAGTTCTGATAATTAAAGGCACTATCACCCTTCAATGTAACAACCTCGTCAAGTCCGATTTCATCGGCAGTCCAACTGCTGTAATCCTCTCTGTGAACATAATATACCGTTACATTACCGTTTTCGGAGAAAGCATTTTTTACAGTTGCATCAGCGGAAATAACGTGCATTGTTCCGTTGTCGTCCGTATAATTCTGCGATTCGTTCATATCAAAATCCATTGCAATCTGCGGTATACTTTCAACCATATTTACCGTGAACTCGTATATCGGCGATACATTGCCGTTTTCCAATTTAACTTGATAACAGAAAGTGTTACTTCCCTTTTCAAATTGCAAACCGCCCGTTGCCGTTACTCCGTCAAGAGTTTCTTTTGCAGGGTTTTGCATTAAGTTTATCTCGTATTCTCTTGTTAGGTCAGTAGTCTTTTCAAACGGTAAATCTTCTCCGCCATTGCACGCTTTATTCCACAAGCGGAATCCCTCTGCCTTACCGATTGTTTCACCGCACAATTCTTTTGAAACATCATTGCTCTTAAGCGTCATTTTGACGATATGTGCCATATTCTGTTCTAAAGAATATCCCTCATCTTCATTACGGTCAATCTCCTTAAATTCAGCATTACCGATATTGATTGTTTTAAATGCCGTATCGCTTTCTTTTACGATTGACGGTATCGGATTAGGAATAGGGTAATATTCGTGTTCGGGAATAATTTCATATCTGTTTACACCGACATCTGACGATGTTTTGATATTGTCAAGAAGTACCGCCGTATCGCACTTAAATTCGGCAGGGCTGTCACTGCCTGTCTGATACAAATAAACCGATATTCTGTATGTATCCGTTCCAAGCAAGTTACCGTCTTTATCTCTAAGCGGCATTGCAAGAGTTTGGCTTGCATTTCTGCTTAGCTTTGCGTTGTATACCTCGTTGTTTTCCGAATTTGTTATTGTCACATACGATTTATCAAAGTCCAAATTATCCGTAACCCAATCGGCAACTTTTGTATTTGACAATTCAAAATTAATTCTGACATCAGTCATATCGCCGTTTCTTCTTATGTGCTTGTCATCACCCACTCCTGTGGCTTTAATAACATCTCCGTTACTGTCCTTTATTGAAGTAAATTCAAGATTATATACATTATCAAGTACAGGTGCGGTCATAACATTAAAGTCGCCCTCCGCTTGATATGTCACTTCTTCTTCGGAATTTGACGGCTTTATACTTGCACCGCTTACAGGTGTCAAATCTGCAAACGCACTTTCAAATTTTACGTTTACTGTGCCGTAAAAGTTTTTAAGTTCATTCACTCCGTCCGCCGTAAGAGCGGTTACTACGTCAAAACCGGTTTTATCCTCGTTGTATGTAACCGCATACCATGTGCCGTCAAAATCAAATATGTTTTTACTGTCGGCACTGTCATATACGCTTGCGTAAGTCTTGTCACCCATTGTAAGTGTTACACGTGTGGCGGCATTAGCTTTATTGTCGGGATTGTCAGGTGCCGAAATTTGCACATCAGGCTTTGTATGTATCTGTGACAAATCGCTTACAATCGTATATTTTGCCTTTGCCTTTGTCAAGTCGGCATACACCTCATAACGTGAAACATTCGACTTGTTACCTTTAAAGTCTGTCGCATACACAAGCAATTCTTTTTCATATTTTTGTGCCGCGTCAAATTTAGTTTCAAAGTCAAAAACTCCGTCATTAAGCAAGCCCTCCGACCAATCACTGTCGGTCGGTTCAACACCTTTGTCTACAAGCTGATATTTAACATTCAAGCCGTCCGTGTTAAAATCGGTTACACGTACCTTTGCCAATATCTTTGCGGTATCGTTTTCATACTCGGTATTCATCGACATAAGTGCAACATTCGGTGCTACACGGTCAATATTTATATCCGTATCAACAGACTGTTCACCCACATTTCCTGCCCAGTCCTCTGTTCTGAAATAAAGTTTTGTGTTTTTGATTTCGGAATTATCAGTTTTAATATGTAAGTAATAATCTTTTACAGGCAAATCGAATTTATTCCACGCAAGGTTATTTTCGTTGTTAAGCACCGATTCTTTATACTCACTCGGTGTATCGGCGGAAGTCGTCACAGCATACTTAAACGGAATTTGCTTATCTTGGTCATAGCACCACGCAAAACTTGCCGTCAATCCGTCAAAATCAGATACCGTGCCTTTTCCGTCACTGAAATTCAGCGGTATGCAAAATTCACCGCTGTTTACATCACCGGTTATTTCACCAACATTTACAGTCGGTGCGATATTGTCAAAATAAATCTGCTGTTTCGGATTTTTCGATATTTTCTGCGTTGCCAACTCATTATTATACAAATCGACTACGTTTGCCGTGTTTATTTTTTCAATTCTTATAGGCTCGCTATTATCACAAGTCATATCGGCGGTTATCGTAATCGGTTTAAACGTAATCTTCGTTGCCGTCCGCTTGTTTACGCCGTCATACATATCTTCAAATTTTTCGATTTCAAGCACTGCTTTACTTCCGTTTTGCGCTATATTAAGTTCTGCAGTCATTGAACTTTTTTCGCTCGTTTTAATTTTTTCCGTTGTCATTGCAGAAAAAGTTAATGTATCGCCGACACCTGCAAACACACTGCTCTTGTCAATATCTTCAGGCCAATCGCTCGGCTGTGAATATGACGTTGAATCTGCCGCTATCATATTCCCCGCAATTTCAACGCTGTCAATTTCAGGTGCTTTTTTATCGACTAAAAGTGAGTAACCCGTCAAATCCTTTGTATGAATGTCAAGGCTGTTGCCGGCATAGTCCGTAATCGGAGATGTGGCGGTAAAGTATTCCGGAATTAATCCCGGTGCATTGTCTATAACCTTAAATCGCGGTTCTTCGTTTCTCGCCAAATATTTGTCGGCGTACGCTATACCGTACATTTGACCGGTGTACTCTTTTTTGTCATACTCTACGCTCTTAATCTTCGTAATTTGATATTCCTTAACATTTTTAGGTGCGTGTACATAGAAAAATATTTCATTTCCGTTTATACCGCCGGAAGTCGCAGTAAGTTCCATATTTTGAACGCCGCTTTCAACATTTGTCGCATAAAGCGTCAACGTAATCTTTTCGTTTTCAATACTTCTCAGCTTTTCACCCATGTCAAGATACAGTACATTGCTTTTCATATGTGCCGATTTAACAGTTGGCTTTGTTATATCGGCAAAGAACACATATGGTTTTTTTACTTTTGCATCAAACACACCTTGCATTTTAAACTTATTGTTTAACGTATCACCGCTTTGAAGTTTAAACCAACCGCTGTCCTTTTTCCCCTCACCTCGAATCATAGTATTCTTAAAGGACATTTTTGCGTGATTACCTATCAAATTAGCGCCGAACCTCATCATAAGCTGACCTGTCGCTTCCAATTCGGGAAATACGGAATTGTTTGCAACGCTGTCTTTAAGCTTAAAACTCGTTGACCAAAATCCGTTATCGTGTCCTCTGAATGTCGAAACGTAAGCCATACCCATAGTTTCAACCGCCTCATTGATTGAACCCCAGTATTGATAATACGCATTATCCACATCACATCTCTTGAACAACATTCCCGCCGTCAATGTCAAATCGGTTGCCCACCAATCCGACATATCGCGTGTGTACTTATTCATAAGTTTTTTGTTGTTGTACGTTTGCTCATTCAATATAGGTACTTTTACTTGATTTGCGACACTCATAACATCGCTGTCGGCCTTTGCAATTTGTGCGGGCATAAGTGCCGCAACAAATACAATACACAGTAATGTGCTTATAAATTTTTTCATCTTCTTTCCCTCCATATAGTTTTTTAATTCATTTCAACTTCTATCATTTCGGTTGTTATACTGTTGTTATATATATCGGTAAGCTCATAACAAATATTCGTGTCATACTCGCCGACATATTCATAACCTACAGTAATATCGCCGTTTACAACGATTTTATCACCATATGAATACACTCCGTCATATTCACCGTCATATGTATAGTAATCGCATAAAAATTCCAACGTATCGCCGTTTTTAAGTTGCTTAAAGCCTTTTTGCGGAACTGATATATTTTCTTCTTCGCTGTACGGTCTGTAACCTGCCAAATAACCGTCTGGGTGCTTTTCGTCCCAATAAATCATTATTTCAATCTGCTCGTTGCCGTTAAGCACCGCAGGGACATAGCCGTATGTGTATCCGTCCTTTACGTTCTCCGGCGTTTCGTATTCAAAGTAAAACGGAACAACCTGACCGTTTAATGCAACCCAATAATAATCGAAATCGACCCTTAAATCACCGTCATCGTCAAATTCATACACATTGTCCGAACCCAAGTCAACGTAACCATCGCCGTCATCAACATACACCCATACATCAATTCCGTTTATTTTATCCCATTCCTCGTCCGAAAGCGACAATGCGAAATAATCGCCCTTGTCCTTTACTTCCAACTTATCTGATACATTATAGGTATCGTAATTTGTATTGTCATACCAGGAATAATTACTGTAATCATTCTCACTCGAATAATTCATCTGTCCTGTACCCATAATGCTCAAAAATCTATCGAAAAAGCTGTTGTAGCCGTTATAACCGAACTTATCTGTTTCTGTTTTTATTTCCGCGTAATAGTCGGGATAGTCATACGGGAAATACATTGCAAGTCCGTTTGAATTGTAAGACGAACTGCCGGAATACTTAACCGCACTTCTAAGCACCTTGTCCAATTCCGTATCACTCTTGCCGCATTCTTCAAGATATGATTTTATATCAATCTGTTCATACTCACCGTCACCGAATGATTTTGCATTGTATCTTGCCTGCGATATTACGGAATATCTGCTGTCCAAAACTCCTTCTTCCTGCTGCATTATTTCGCATAGCTTTGAATATGTATAAGGAATTTCTCTCAAATCTACGATTGAAAGCGTATTTGAATCAAAAAAACTCGAATCAGGACCGTTTATATAGTCCTCCACAATCTTCTTACCTATTTCGACAGTCGGCATTGACGTATTGTCAGACAAATTTTTAAGCCATTCACTGTAATACCAACCCGTTCCCGGCTCATATTCCTCCGACGCAACAAGATAATCCGCATACGGTTCAAGCATATATGCCGTTTCAATCGTACCCATAAGGCACGCGTCAAAGCCTACAATATCAAACTTAATTCCGCTGTCTGACAGAGCATTTCCTATCTGTGACAGCGACAGCATATCATCAGGATACATTTCGTCATATCCGAAACCAAGTGCCGTACCGCCGCCGTGATTCCAAAGCACAAGTTCATATCTGTCGGCAGGATAATTTGAGGCAGACCATTTTATAAAATCAGTCAGCGTATTAGGGGACGTCATTTGTGCTTCACCCAAGTTCTCCACGTTCTGCAATTCACCGTTTTTAATTATATGACGTTCCGTTTTTCCGTCACTTATGCTTGCATTTTCCCACGCGGCCGCTCCGCCTGTCTGTAATGTAATATTAATATTATCCGCATTTGCCGCCGTCATTTCGGCAATATCTTCACTCGCCGCTCCGCCGTCACTTTCAAGGTCAGAACCTACCATATACACCATAAGTGTAACTTTATCCTCTCCGTTGCCCTTTATGTGAGTATAATAATCACACATATTCGGAATATCGTAATTAACCGTTTCATACTCCTCCGACGGCATAATCAAAACCATACAAAACAACACAAATATCATGCCTATAAATATTAATAATGCAATTCCTATTTTAAATAAACACCCTTTTTTCTTTGCCATAATCTCTCTCTTTCAAAAAACATCCCCAATTACTCCAAAAGCGACAGCTAATGCTGCCGCTTTTCAATTTTTGCAGTACAGATAAAATGTACTTATATTTTATCTGGAGTCCAATAAAATATCGGATTTTTTAGGGGACTGTTTTAAATTTCTAAATCAATTATTCTGCGTCAACACCTGCAACGGCAGCCAAACCATCAGCCATTTTTGACATAGAATCTACCAACTGTAGTGCCTCGTCTTCATCTGTGAAATCAGTCTGTTCAATTTATCTCTTTCGCCAAACCGCCTGCACCGCTGTATATTTTTGAAATTGTAATCGTTTTTGAAGTTATAGCAATTTGAATTTTATATTTATCCACAGCAGGAAATTGAATACATCTCATTAATCCCGAACCCGTAATCTCAGGTTTGCCGACAGAATATGTTTCGTCTTTCATAATCTCATAAAGTTCATCATATGTAATCTTTTCCTTTAGCTTAACTTTATCATACCCCTTAAAGACATCTTTTGCTCCGGACTTAAATGAATCAAAAAATCCCATCTCATATCTCCTTATCTTCTGCTGTATCTCATTGCTTTCTGATGAAATTATAATATACCTAAAATCAAAATTCAATAGATTTTGCGTCAAACGCATTTTGCACGTTTAAAAAGCAATTTTCCGCACTGAAACTCAATTTTATTAACTGAAATTCAATTTTATATGTTGAATTATTATTTTTACAATGATATAATATAGTTAGAGTATATCGGCAAAATGTTGACAGCTCTTAAATCCATAAGGCGGTGAACACGATGAATATTGCAGTTGTTGATGACTTAGCCGTCGGCAGAGAAACGCTTGTAAATTACCTTAACGAATATTTCTCCGAAAGAAATATGAATGTTACAATATCCGACTTTTCCGATGCCGAAAGTTTTGTCACGCAATTTGAAAATAACAAATATAATATGATTTTCTTTGACATATATATGCCGGGTATGAGCGGAATTGAAGCTGCAAGCACTGTACGCAAAACAGACAGTTCGGTTGAAATCATCTTCCTTTCTACAAGCAATAACTTCGCTTGTGAAAGTTACAGTGTAAATGCTTTTTGTTATCTTGTAAAACCGATAACAAAAGATGCAGTTGAGTCGCTTATGCAGAGATATTTTGAAAAATACGAAGAACCTTCAAAATCATTATCGGTTCTGTACAAAACAAAACCCGAAATAAAACTTAAAATAGCATATGATTCGATAATGTACATAGATGTTACAAACAGAAAAGTCCGGCTTCATTTGAAGGACAAAACGATTGAAATTCAAAACACATTTTCACAGTGTGCGTCAATTTTGACAGAAGACAGCCGTTTTTCAAACTGCTGTAAAGGATTTATCGTAAATTTTGATTACGTCAACACTGTTTCGGGCAATGATTTTTTAATGCAAAACGGAGATTATGTTCCGATTAAAAAACGTGAAAACCAACAGGTAAAGAAACAGTATTTAACTTATGAATTAAAAGATATTATAAGAGAATAAAGGTCACTATGATTACTATGGAAAATAAGCAACGCGTTAAGACTATTGCAGTAATTTTTATTATCGCAATAGTTCTTATCTCTTTGACTACAGAATTTTTATATATTTTCAATAACAAATATACATACAGCAAGCTCCAGCCCGAAAAAGGCGTATTGACGCTTTCGCAAGAGGAAATTGACAGCAATTCGTTTCACTTTCTTATAAAGGATTGGGAATTTTACGAAGACGCACTTCTCACTCCGACATATTTTAAAAATCAAACTTCACTTCCGAATATGAAATATATTTCAATCGGCGATACTGAGTCAGCGTACACAAGCCAAACAAAAAACAATATCTTTATCGGAACATACAGAATGAAAATAAACTTCCCCGAAAAAGAGGGTTTTTACGCACTTGAAATGCCTCAGGTTTACTCAGCATATGAACTGTACATCAACGACAAACTGCATTTAAAGGTCGGCGATACACATAATTACAAAGCACAAATACAAAACCGCTGCACATTTTTCAATGCCTCCGGCGAAACATATATAACAATCGCCGTCAAGGACGCATCCGGCATTAGAGCAGGAATTACGTCACCGCCGACACTCGGTAAACCGTATTCAATTAATATCACCAGAGCATTTAAATTTCTGATAAACAACTTTATCATGACATTGATATTCTTCGGTGCACTATTCTCGCTTATTCTCGCACTTAGCGGCAAAAGCAATTATTCGTATATGTTCTTCTTTATGTGCCTTACATATGCCGTTTACCTAAATCATCCGCTGATCAATTTGTGTTTCTCCATGGGCGGTAATTTTTCATATGTATTTGAGTATTTTTGCACGTACTTTGTGTATTTGATGGTTATAATGCTCCAAAACAGGCTCTGCAATTTGAATAAAAACGTAAGCAGTATTTCCGAAATATGCGGTTCGGTATTCTGTGCAATCGCATTTGTATACGGTATATTTACACCTTATTTAAGTGCACCGTTATGTACCTTCCTTTCAACCCTATGCAATGTGTTTGAGTGGTTAGCCGCAATTTATCTTGTCGCAATAGGCACTTATGCGGTCTTTAATGATATAAAATACGGCAGAATTTTTCTGTTCGGCAATGTTTGCTTTGCTGTATCGTTATTACTTTACATTATTCAACCGCTTTATGATTCGATTTACACCGACCAGTCGGTTGAAATAGGTATACTTACGATTTTGGGCTGTCTGTACTTTGTATACTGGGCAAGTATTATAGATAATTACAGACGAAATATTGTTCTCGATGACGAACGACGACTTATGGAACGTCAGATAAATCTTTACAAGGAAAACTATGTCCACATAACCGAACAAATCGAAGAAACACGAAAGCTCCGCCACGATATGCGTCAGCATTTCAGAGTAATAAGCGACTTTGCAAATAATCGTCAATTTGATAAAATTGCAGAATACCTCAAAGAATATTCAAGCGAAACAAATGACACAGTACCGCTGTTTTTCTGCGAAAATCTTACGCTTAACGCTCTGCTCCACTTCTATGTTTCTTCATCGGCCAAAAATTCTATCGACTTTAAAACCTCGGTGTCAGTCCCTAACGGACTGCCTATGAGTGATATTGATTTTAGTATTTTGGTCGGTAATCTTGTCGAAAATGCTATGGAGGCTTGTTCAAAAGCACCGCTTAAAAACAGAAAAATTGTACTGAATTGTACCGCTGATGAAAACAAATTGATTTTAGATTTAAAAAATACGTTTGACGGCACCGTTAAGAAAATCGGTTCAAAATTCCTGTCGTTTAAAAAGGGTATGCACGGCTTGGGACTTGAATCGGTTAATGCCGTTGTTGACAAGTATCACGGCGTTATGAACGTTTCAAATTCAAACGATATGTTCACCGTCTCGCTTGTTATATTCTTCTAAACAAAAAGCCCGCAAACGAAACGTCAACAGCTCCAAAAATCAAATCAACAAAAAATCCGACGCAATCAATACGTCGGATTTTTTAATTTCTATTCTCGCCACATCATTATCCGTTATACCCTCGCCGATATTCGGCACAAATGCCGAATACGCCATATCCACGACAAACAGGACTACAAGTACGACACATATAATCTTCTTAATTTTCATAGGAATTTTGCAAAACAGATGGTCAAGTGACGGTGCTACAAGGTACACCGCCGCACAACCGCCGAGTGCAAACACAGCCAATCCCTCAAGGCAAATTCTGCCTTGAAAATTCATAAAATATCCGCTGTAATCCCACCAACGCATACCCTGAACTTTTTCAAGTATAAGCGATGTAAAATACTCTATTACACCGCACAGCACCATTGACAAAAGGAATGTCAGCCACGGTTTGTTTCTGAATTTTTTTAACACAATCAGTACAACCGTACCGCCTACGCCGTAAATCGGCAGCCACGGTCCATGTGAAGTACCTCTGTTGATAAATTCACCTCTTGTAAACAGGAACAATAACACTTCCCACAACCAACCTATCATTGCAAATGTGAAAAATATCAGTATCAATGACGATAATCCGTAATCACGTTCATAATCTTCCAGTATCCACTTCTTGCCCTTAGGCACTGTTATGAAGTATTCATTAATAGGATATATTCCGCTTGTCACTTCACTTTCAAGCAATTTATCGCACAGCCTGTCCGCATTTTCAATATCTCTTTCCTTTGCTTTTTCACGCAACGTCATATAAAGTTCAACTGTCGTCATACGTTTATACGGTTCAAGGAAAAATACGCCCAAAATCTGAAGTGTAAGTATATTCAATATATCCCAACCGATAAATGACAAATCAATCAAAAATGCTCTCCACTTATACCCTTTCATCATATCTTCAGAAAGTTTTATAGCCTCTTTTGCACTCAATTCGGGATTTTCCGCAATAATCATCGGTACAAGTTTATATGAATAAATCTTAATAAATCCGCCGACTATCGTTAAGCACCATAAAAGTGAATACACACTTCTTACAAACATAACCCATGCAATATGCAGTGCCTTTTTTACAGACCACGGAAACAATATTCGCGAAATTCTCGTGCCTGTGTAGACTCGAATTTCAAGCAAATACCGATACAGTCCGATAAGCAAAACCTTCGTAAAAAGAATGGCTATAAGCAAATAAATCAACGAGCCGATTGCAATAGTAACACCGGCACTCACTCGGTCGTTAAACACAATTTGATTTATCGAATTTAAAACACCGTAAACAAAGTTACCTGCACCCTCGGTATTCTTCGCAAACACCGACAGTACACCTCTTGTCCAATGCTGTGCTCTTTCACTTTCCTCACCGCTCTTGCCTAAAAAGTTATCGACAACTTCCGTATTCGACATATCGGAATTGTGATTTTCCGCAAAAAGCACCGTTCCGTTAAGCTGGTCGAAATAAGTGTCTTTTATTGTCCTCACTTCTTTTAGCGGGTTAATAAAGCTGCCCATAACAACGGCCGCGATAAAGCACGTTATAACAATGCCGACATAATTCCGCTTAAAAGTTCCCCTTGCCTTTTTCTTTAAATCCCTTATCTTCCACATATTTATATACCCCGTTTTTCGTCTTATATATTTCTTGCAGTATCCGCCACGCATTTTATGTGTGACAAATCAATATCATTTGACAACGTACAATCCGCCCCCAGTATTGTACCTTTTTTTCCGACCGTATTTATAAGTTTTATTGTTTCCGATTTGATTTCATCAAGCGTACCGCTGTATAAAACGCCGTTTTTTCTGTTGTCAAAGCCACCGAACACGCAAATTCAACCGCTAACTAATCTTATATATAATTATATCTCACAAAATATTACCTGTCAAACTTAAATAAATAAAAACAAATTCCGACCGCATCCGCGATAAACCAACCAATCGGAATTGACCACCAAATACCGACTACACCGATAACACGAGACAAAACATACGCAAGCACTACTCTTATTCCCAAAGAAATAACCGTAAGCACAACAGACATACTCGGTTTATTTATAGCTCTGTAATATCCGTAAAGCATAAACAAAATACCTATGCCGATATAGCAAGCACCCTCTATACGCAAATACTGTACGCCGATGTTTATAATCTCCGTGCTTTCGGCATTTACAAATATCATCATAAGCGGTTTTGCGAAAATAAACACAATCGCACTGATAAAAATACAGAACAGTACAACACTTTTGAGTGCTTTTTTAATTCCGTCTTTTATTCTGTCATACTTGCCCGCACCGAAATTTTGTGCAATAAACGTTGAAAACGCATTTCCGAAATCCTGTACAGGCATATATGCAATGGTGTCGATTTTCACAGAAACGGCAAACGCCGCCATAATTTGTGTACCGAAACTGTTTACAATCCCCTGTACCATAAGTATGCCGAAATTCATTACAGACTGTTGCAGACACGTCATTCCCGACAGTATTGCTATGTCGTATGCCGTACGTTTTACAAACTTTGTATCTTCATATTTTAATCGAAGTTCGGGATAACGAATGTACACATATATCATAAGTCCGATACCCGAAATATACTGCGATATTACGGTTGCAATCGCCGCACCGCGTATGCCTTGCTTTAATACCAAAACAAAGTACAAATCAAGACCGATATTAAGTATCACAGATATGCACAAAAACACAAGCGGAATTACGGAATTGCCTATTCCTCGCAGAAGATTAGAAAAATAGTTGTATAGGAATGTCGCGAAAATGCCTACAAATATCCACTTCAAATATTCGCTCATTATACCTTGAATGTCATACGGCACTTGAAGTATTTTCATAATCCGGCCACAAAGGTAAAATGACGCAAATGTCAGTATGAGTGAAAATATTCCTATCATAACAAACGAAATAAACATTCCGTTTTTCAGTCGTTTTATATTTTTTTCGCCGAATGTTATTGAAAAAAATGCACTGCTACCAAGACACAATCCCAAAATCACCGATGTTAAAAATGTCATCAGTGAATATGACGAACCGACCGCCGCCAAAGCATTGTCGCCTATGTATTTTCCTACTACCCATGTATCGACTAAGTTGTAAAACTGCTGCATTACGTTACCGAGCATAAGCGGTATCGCAAATGCCCAAAGTTTTTTATTTATGTTTCCTACCGTCAAATCTTGTTTTGATTTCACAATTCAAAACTCCTTCTAAAATTATAAAAGGCTGTACACAAATACAGCCTTTACACATTATGCGTTTTTGTCATATAAAAATTCAATTTTCTTGCCTTGTTTGCGTTGTTCCACGCAGTCGTCAACAGCCGTTCACCCGATGAATCTCACGCACCGATAGCGTCCGATAAACCTTGCATAACGTTGTTTAAAGTTTCATTTCTTTCTCCTTAATACTTTATAAACAGTCAATAATACTATTATAAGTAATGTTAAATATTTTGTCAAGAAAAATAAGATTGTTGGTGATGGTTTAATCTCATAAATTACACCGATTTTTCATATATATGCTATACAGAAAGGTCGGTGGGAGAATGAAAGATTATATCGAAAAACGGGCTGTCGAATTGGCACAGTATATTGTAGAAAATAACGCCACAGTCCGCAAAACTGCCAAAATTTTTAATATTAGTAAATCTACCGTGCATACAGTAGTAGCTATCCGTGTCGGTTATGTTGGGTAATGGATTACTAAATTTACACACTGATTTTTTTATAATTTTTGCAAATACTATTGACAAATCAGCGTATTTTGTAATACAATGCAATACAAGAAAGGAAGTGTTTCATATGACTATATCATTAAGATTAAACGATGAAGATACTTTACTTATAAAAAAATATGCGGAACTGAATAAAATGTCCGTATCAGAGCTTATTCGTCAAACAGTTATGGAACGAATTGAAAACGAATACGACTTAGAGCTTTTTAATAAGGCAATTAACGAATATAAAGATGACCCTGTAACCTATTCGCTTGATGAAGTAGAAAAGGAACTCGGATTACTATGATTTATAAAGTCGAATTTACAAAACGAGCATTAAAAGATTTAAAAAAATTAGACCGCCATACTGCTGCACTGATTTTAGGTTGGATAAGAAAAAATCTTGAAAATTGTGAAAATCCTCGTTCGCACGGCAAAGGTTTAACCGCAAACAGAAGTGGCGAATGGCGTTATCGTGTAGGAGATTACCGTATTCTTGCACAAATTGATGATAATAAAATTATTATTCTGTTATTAAACATAGGTCACAGGCGAGATATTTATGATTAAAGATCCCACAATTATGATTGTGGGATTAATTTTTTATTATGTCATTTTCTCCGTCACATTGCTATCGTGTTTCAACTCATTTATAATAATCCGATTCTTTTTTCTTACCACATAATTCATCCAAAAATTAAAATAGCAATTCCATTTTTTTATAATTTGTGTTATAATAAATAATATTTTGATATGTCTAAAAATGCTTACATTTTATCTTGGACTAAGGAGTTTATTGCAATGAGTGAAATTTTTTCTTTGATTTCAAAATACATTTCCATTATTACTAAACAAATTTGTGAAAAATACGGATATGATGAACAAACTGCATTAAGAAATTTTACATCCTCTGAAACTTGTCGTATGTTAAAAAATCCGGAGTTAGAAATGTGGGAATTTTGTCCTGATATAATCTTTGAAATGTGGGAATGTGAACAAATTACAGGGAATCCACGAAACTCAATTTATATACGAAGTAAATAGTTAATATCATTCAATTCCTATTTAATCTCATATCGGATAAAAAAAATCATTTGAATCGGAATTTTTATAAAATCTGATACATGCATAATCGCTCACGTTAACACCCATATTCTTTTTATAAATCTCCCACTGATTATATTCACCCATGCCAAGATGTTTTAATATATCATCAATATTTTCTCGTGTTTTCGGAACAACGCAATCACTTATATATAGCCTTACACGGCTATCCTCCACAACGTCGGATATTTTCAAAATTCCAAACAGACCTCTCGGATTAGGATTTTCCCTATCCTTTAAATATGCTTGAAATTTATCTGTTTTCGTATTATATTCCAAATATCCCGTAACGTTTTCATTCCGCCACACTATCTCGTAAATCTCTAACATATTCAATCCTCCACATTATAAAGTCTATAATTTTTTCCCACCAAATATCTTTTAGCTGAATATTATTTATATCCGCATAAACCAATTCGCTGTATGTTTTCTTTACCGCCATAACCCTATCTGCAACTTGATTTCTTTCAATATTAAGATTAATTGTAGGCACATATATTTTAGACATTTTCTGAAATATTCTTTCCGCCGCATTAAATCTTTCCTCATACAACGGTGCATTACAAAGACAGTATCTATATGCCAATTTAAAATCATTCAACATTCCTTTTATATCATCATAAAGCAAAGAATATCCGTTATCATATATAGGCGACAATTTAAGCTCTCCGTTATCCGACATAAGAAATCCTACGTTACTGTTATGCCTATCCTCATTCATTATAATCAAATCAAATGCCAACAGATTTATTAAATCATTTCCGCACCCGGTGTTTCTGCAAAGCTTTTCAAAATCAATATTGCTTTCATCTTCCGCATATAGACTTGCCAAATATATTAACGTTTTTCCGTTTCTGAAATCGGGAGAACTGCAAACCAAAGTTCTGAAATTCTTACCGTATCTAATTCCCTCCATACCAATAAGACTTTGCTCCGCTACATTTAATCCCATTAGCTTGCCTATTTCATAACATAGCACCTCAATAACAGGCTCAATTCCCCACTTTTCAGGAAAATCACGAACCTGTAAACGTCCCGATTTAACAAAATACACTATTCCGTCTTTCTGATATTCTGTTTTTAGTAAATTACCCTTTGAATTACTGTGTATTGAAAAATTGTTTCTTGTAATGCTACTCATTATAATATCCTCCGATATTGATATTATATCAAACTATATAGTGTAAATGGCGAAATAAAATTCTACCGCAAACAAACTAAATATACAACTAATATATCACAATGAAAGATGAATTGCAAATGAAATTGGTTTGACTAATAAATACGTTCAAACGCATAGACGAAGAATTTGCTATTCTAATCTCAAAAATCACGAAATTAAACGGTAAATTATAAACAAGCCGAATTTATCAAATCAAATCGACAAATTCGGCTTATTTTATATGAATGTAGCTTATAAACTAATTACTCACTGATTACAGGTCTCATATTTTCGAACGAATACCAATATGTAATAAGCGAATTTTTACTGCGTTCTGCCTTTTGTGCCTCCGACACCTTTGCAGGTGTGGTTGTTAAATTGACAAGTGTGCCGTTATCGTCATATTCCGCTTCTATTTTAACGCAAGGTTTATTTGTGCTCTCAGTCAGCACTCTTACAAGCTCCGACACTATACCCGGTGCAGTTCCATAGCCGTTAAGCATTAAATCGCCCGCAAGCTGTGATCGTCCCCCGTTGCCGTAATGGTTATGGTCGCCGAAGCAATCCATAATTGCCTTTGCCGCCGCATCCTCGTTTTCATAACCGTTCTTTGCATAATCCGCTACATATTCGTTAAATGCATTGTCAGCGTTAAGTCCTATATCAATAAATCCTAAAATATCAGGATCATCCTTTCTTTCCTCGTAGATAACTCTTATGCCTAAAGAATCATACGCATCCTCTCGACAGCCGTGGAATGTATGTGTTGTTTTATCATATACATATTCGTAGCCTTCAACGCAGCCGTGCGGGGTATAGCTTGTAAGTATTACTTTTGCACCCATTGCAAGACACGCATCAACATAATAGTCAAGCGGAGCCTTAAACTGCGTACCGGACATTCCGCCCGGATTTGTCCCCATATTTCCAATGGTGACAATATCGCCCGGTCTTATGTTTATCAGAATATTATCAAGCCAGCCCTGTGTATAATATGTTTTAAGATTTCTTGAACCCTTACCGTTATTATGATAATCGGCAAGTGCGGTAAACTCGGGATAATTGGCTTGATCACGTGCTAAATTATATGCGTATGAGCCGCTGTTGCCGATAGTTGAATCGCCGACAGACCAAATGTTAGGTTTTTCGGCGGCAGTCTTTTCAACCTTTTCTATTGATATATACGCAACCCTTGCACCTGAGAATTTTAAATCCATTACATCATCCACAACCGGAATATCATATACTTGTTCGGTTATTTCTTCTGTTTTTACAGTATATCCCGTATGTGTTGTCCCCTCTGCGGCAAGAGTTCTTTCATGACCTGACAGTGCTTCACTTACATATTCAGACACCAAATCACCACTAAAAGCAATCTTTACTCTGTAATGTTTTCCTTTTGTAACCTTAGCTTTAAAAGTGAAATCACCCGACAAATAATCAGATTCTGCATTATCAATACTTGGTGTGCCTTCTGCTTTTACACTTCCCTCTATTCCATAACCGCGTGATACGGTATAAGTTGTTAAAGGATTAATATCCGTATAACCCTCTGTAACACTTTCATCCGCACCACTTCCGAAGTCAAATGATAAACCGTGAACTGTGACCTTAACACTTCTTGATAATATTTTGCCGTCACTGCTTTCTCCTGTGGCTCTTACGGTAAACACACAAGGAACAGCTGCCGATGTAACGCTTATTGTACCCGCTGATGCGTCAAACGATATACCGTCGGGAAGATTATATTTATTGACATTATTTTTGTCATATATTCCAAGCGATACATTTCTGTTCAAATCCATACCATCACCGTTGATTACCGCCGCACTGTATTTAGCAGTATTTACTGATTTTTCATCAAGCGGTATTGCAAGGCTTCCTTGTGATGATGTAAACTTTATACTTTCAGCCGAGTCGGTAATATTGAGCTTTATGGTTTTGGTATAGCCGCCGATATTCACCTGAACAGTTGCCTCACCGGCTGATGCACCCTCACCCAGAGTTATTGTTGCTTTGTGAGAATCTACTACATCGGGAGTTATTATAATGTCTTGCATATCATCTTCTAAGATTGACCATTCTGCCGCACCTGTTATATTATATCCTTCTTTGCTTTTTACCGATGCAGATAATGTTGCAGTATCTTTGTTTGGAATTGACAAAGTTTCCTGTGAAATATTGAGTGTATAGGTTGAAATATCCGCAGCCGGATAATATGCTCTATATGCATCAAAATCAACCGTTCCTGTCTGCTTATTTGCAAAACCGATTGAGTAATATGTCGGCTCCGAGTTTTCAGTCCACGCTATGCTATCGGTTTCACCGACAAACTGACCGTTTAAGTCATACACCTTTACAAAACAACTTTCGGTAGTCTTGTCAGCCGACAGTACAATTTTATACCATTTGCCCTTGTTGACTGTAACATCAATATCATTATTTTTTATAGCTATGCCATTTAGCTTTATTGTTGTTCCGTCAAATTCAAGCGTTACAGGCGTTGTATAGCCTTCCTTATCCGTCCAATACGGCTGTTTTGATGTAAGTGTAATACATCCATTGCCATTAAAGCGTATATTCTGCTCAAATATAATTTGTTTTTGCGGTGTATTTATTGAATTTGTGAACATATGTGATTTACTCGATGTTGGGCAATTAATTCTAAGGAATTTGTTATTCTCCTCTTTCATAATAACTGCATCACCGCTATCTGAACCAGACATACCCCAGCCGCCGACCATAATATCGTTACCGCCGTAAGTGTCCTTTAATGTAGTATATCCAACAAGACTGTCGGGATATTCGTCAAAGTCGGATGGGTAGCCTGCTTCAGGCAAGATTTGGTTATCTGCCATGCTCTTATCACCTGTTGCGGCAACATACATTGACGCTTCGATTGTTTCGCCGTTATATGTCACTGTGGCATTTAGCTTACCATAAAAATTAAAATCGCATTGTCTGAGCATAAACAAAACCTCTGTCGCAGTGTTCGTATGCTCGGCAAACTCGCCATAGCTATCGCAATATTTATCAGTATCGTTTACAGTTTTAAAACCGTCTATATCCCACTCAATGTTAAAATCGTCTATTCGGCTGTCTATCGTATCGGCTGTAATAATCGTTCCGTTCTGACCTGTAAGCGTAAGTGTATATTTGTTTTCCGCCGCAATGTCGGGACTATCGCCAAAGGTCATTATTTGATTACCTTTTATTTCAGCAGAAATTATTGGCTCAATATATTCCGTATCTTTTTCATAAATTGCCGTAAATTTTGTATCGGTTGTAATTTTATATTCCTTTAAATCATCAATCAGATTTTCAGTGTCATCATTTACTTGCCACCCCTTAAATATATATCCATAGTTTGTTAAGTCCGGAATATTTAACGGACTTGTATTTTCCTTTACAGTTTCCTCAGATTTTTCTCCCTTTACATCATACGTTACTTTATAGTATGTGTTT
Organism: Hominilimicola fabiformis; assembly: GCF_020687385.1. Taxonomy (NCBI): domain Bacteria; kingdom Bacillati; phylum Bacillota; class Clostridia; order Eubacteriales; family Oscillospiraceae; genus Hominilimicola; species Hominilimicola fabiformis. The sequence continues at coordinate 228,650 of NZ_JAJEQM010000003.1, read as the reverse complement.
CCGGCATCAAGCGAGCTGTCATATGAGCGGACTAAAATATTATCAATACCGAATGTCACAGTATTCTTTCTCGCCTCACAAATCAGTAATTTTCCGATTTTTAAGTCTGTCGTACCCATAGGGACCTTGTTATCAAAATATACCGTTTCACCGTCATGACTTGACAATGTGATTGTCACATTATGCTCTGTAAAATCCATAATCGCCTTTGCGTGTGTCCAGCCTGATTTATTCGTCCAATCTGTTGTTGTATATGTTTCCTTAGAACCATCTAAATTATTTATGATGAGTTTATCACTATTCTTAGGTTGTGTAAATGAAAAGATATAATTATTTCCGCTGTAATTTGCATTGCCTTTAGGGTTGCCTGCTGCAGAATCAAGTAATACAAGCTGATTTATATTTTCATTTCCTGTATTCGTCATATAGAAGTCAAATTCGATAACTGCTTTACCATTTTCCGTTGTCTGAGCGTCAGAATCGAAGGTATAGTATGCATTTCGTGTTCCACTTCCGTTTGTATTTGCAAATTTGAAATACTTATTGATACTGTTGTCTTCATCTGTTGCTATTGACATATCGCCCGGAGCATTTGCAGACGTCCAGCCCATTGTATCCGTTGCACTTTCAAAATCAAGCGAAAAATATTCCGCCGCGTTTGAGGTTATAACAAATGACATTTGCAGTAGAAGCGATATTGCTGTTATCACTCCTAAAATTCTTTTAAGTTTATTTTTCATCACTTTGCCTCCTTAATTGTTATTGAATTATATAACGGCTTCATTCCGTTCTCCCACAAGAACAGCTTGACATACGCCGCGCCTGCGCTATTATCTATATTTGCATTTTCCGTCCTTATCGTGCCTGTACCCTTTGGCGCGGCTGTTTCATTTTTAATCTTTACGGACTGAAGCTTACCGTCTTTATCATAAAGAGCCATATACAGCGTTAATTTCTTTTCCTTATTATCTTTATTTACATATGTCGCTTCCGCATACGCTTCGCTGTTTTTAAGCTCCTTCATTTCATTGCCCTGAGCGTCCTTTAAAACGATTGCGTTTTTAAGCACTGTCGGAACATTTTTATTTAGCCTACCCTCGATAACCGTACCGTCATAATTTCTTGTTAAATACATATCGTCTATCCTTACATAACAGTTTGCCGGTGAGTCTGAGTACAAGCCAATCTCACATTCTCCGTTTTCAATAATAATATCCTTTACAACGACATCTGTCCAATTACTCATTTTTGATTTTAGAGAAGCTGTGTAGTTCTTATTGTTTGTATTTGCATACAATACACATTCATTTTGTCCGCCGCTTGACATAACGCTTGCTCGAAGTGTATATATACCGTTTGGCAAATCTTTAATTGTTTGTTTAAGTCTTGCGGTATAATCTGTGTCTGCACTTTGCTTTGCGGCATAGTTGCCGTAAAAACGTCTTGCTTTTACATTCCCGTTTACCGAACCGTCTGTACTGTCACTGCATTCCCAACCTGTCAATGATTTAACATCAACTCTGTCAGCATCAAATTCATTGTTTGCAATATAATTATTTCCGTCGCCGATTGTCCACTCGCCTGTTTCTGAGTTTAATTTCCATTGACTTAAATCGTTGAAATGAGGAGTATATCCGTCCATTGTCAGTGGAACCCACTGATTATATCCTATACCATGTGTTCCGAAATCACACCAACGGTCACCACAATAAATAACCGTGTCCTGCTTGCTTCCGTGAAGCGTATAGTAAAATCCGGTTTGTGAATTGTGCGCATAGCTATACTTTGCACCCGGCATAATGTACGGAAGATTTGAACTTGATTTTGAAGTATCAATATAATCCGGCTTTAATTTGTAATCGCCGAGTATATCTTTTGATTCAAACACATACACTCTTGAACCACGCCAGCCGTATAAATCTGAACCGGTAAAATAATAATGGTCTTTGTATTTAAACATACAGTCGCCCTCGATACCGCCCTTGTCTTTCTTTTGTACCGAGCCGTCCTCGTCAAAATACGAGCCTGTCGAGCCGTTTAGTTCCTTTATATTGTCAAAATCAAAATCGCAAAAATCCTTTGCCTCGTCCATAGGTGCAATATATAAATGTCCTCTACCGTTCGCACTTGAACATATCATATACCCTTTGCTGTCTTCATCATAAAACATTGTTAAATCACCTGTATCACCATTTGCGATAACAGGAAGTGACGTTCCACCCCAAAAATATCCCTTTTCTGTTTTAAACGGACCTTTCGGATTATCTGCGCTTGCAATAATTGTTCCGTTAAACTGTGATACAAGAACATATTTGTTTGCCTTTTCGTTATATACCACACCGCATCTGCCTGCCCAGCCACACCATGATTGACCCAGAGTTTCAAGCGTTGCGACATCTCCCTCGTATTTCCAATTCACCAAATCGTCAGAGGTATATAGTGTATACGCTTCAAACGCGGGGTGTTCTACGGTCTTGCCTGATGACGGATCAGCCGCGTATGATACCGCTTCCTTATAACGAACGCCGTACCAATAATATTTATCGTCATTCGGGTACTTGAAAATACCTCCGCCCTGCGAATACAGAATGTTGCCGTCTGTATCGGTATAGAAACGGTCATTTGTTATAAGCTGTTTATCCTCTGTTACGGTTACGGTACACTTTGCCGTTTTGCCGTTTGATGTCGCCGCTGTTATTTCCGCTGTGCCGACTTCGCCCGCGACTATAACTCCGTCATAAACCTGTGCAATTTTTGTGTCGCTTGAAGTCCAAGTAATTCTGTCATCAGCGCCTGTGGGCTGAACCTTCGCGTCTAACGATACTGTCGCGCCGAGCTTTGGTAAAGATACATTTTCTTTATCAAGTGAAATGCTTTGAGGTTCAGCCATTTCCGCTACCGTTACATTGCATGAAGCCGTAAGCTTTTCGTTGTCAGCCGCCGCTGCGGTAATTATTGTTTCACCAACGCTTATAGGAGTCACAATACCGTTTGATGAAACAGTTGCTACATTCTCATCTGAGGACGTCCATTTTATTTGTCGTTTAACTGCTGTTTCGGGCAGCAATTTGGCTGTAAGTTCGCCGTTTTTACCGCCCGATAGCAGTGAGAGAGAGGCTTTGTCAATAGTTATATCCTGAGCCGCCTGCAATACAGTAACGGCGCAGTCGGCTTTGAAACTGCTGTCAGCCGTTTTTATAGACACCACTGTTCTGCCTGCCTTTTTCGGTGTGACAAGACCTGTGTCGTCAACGGTGGCTATATCCTCATTTTCGCTTATCCATACAAGGTCACCATCATTTATTCCCTCTCCGAAAATAGAGTAGGTAAGTCTTTGAGGCTCGCCGGAGGTAGATAGAATAAGCTCGTTTTTATCAAGTGCAACGCCGCCGTCATACATTGTAAGTGCGAGCGTCGCGGTTTTCGGGTCTATGTCAAGCGTCTGTGACGAGTTTGAAAACGCGAATTGTACTTTGCTTTCCACATCTGCTTTTACCTTGCCTTTTACATATTCACGAATTGTTTCGGTTGATATTTGGTCCGTACGCGTTTCGCCCTGTTTAACCCCCTCCGCCTGATACATACTTTTGTCAAGTGAAATCGCCTTTATTTCGGAAGCCGTTGTATCGGCGTTTATTGTGATGTCGGCTGGATATATATCATATGTTCTGCCACCGCTTCTTGACGAGCCGTTATGTACGCTTACGGTAAGTGTGGCGGATTTTATGCATTTCGCTTCTGCCGCAGGAACGGTAAATTCAAGAACGCCCACTCCGCCCCAAGAATTTGATTTGGTATTCCAGTTAATATTTGAAATATCCTCCTTGCCCGCATAGTTCACTATCGTCTGCGTAACATTTCCGTCACCGTCCGTCAAGTATGACGCGCTTTGCGTACAGGCAATCGGTGTCATTTCCTCGTCAGCGCTGACAACTGCTGTGGTAAATGACGATACGATAATAGCAAATACGCTTATTATGCTTATCAATTTTTTCAGTACCATTTTCCTACCTCCATTAAAATATTATTTTTATGATAGTATTTTATCATATAATAATATATAGGTAAAAATATATATTTGCCGTAAACTAATCAATTTTTGCTCTTTAATCTTGACCGAGAGTATATGAAATGATATACTTTTAACAGGTGATTTTTATGATGTACGAAAAAGAATGGGAAAACCCGAATTACAAATTTCTTTCATATGATGTGGATAATCTGAATTGGAATATACATTACCACGAGTCTTTTGAGATTTGCTTTATTATTGACGGCGAAATAAATATTACAATAGATACCGTATTATATAATTTAAAACAGAATGACAGCGTAATAATATTTCCACGTCAGCTCCATAGCTATGAAACGGAAAAAAGCTCAAAAATGCGTGTAATCACTTTTATGCCTGATTTAATCCCCGAATTTACAAACCGCTATCAAAATATGCTTCCCGAAAAAAATGATATTAAGGAGATTTCGAATTTCAAAAAATATTTTGACGCGAAAAATATTTTTGAGCAAAAGGGCTTGTTATATTCTATATTCGGAATTTTAGTGGAGAGTACGAATTTTAAAGAAGCCGCAAATAATGAGGAGTCACAGTTGCTCATTAAAATTTTACGATATATTGAAAAGAACTTTAAAACTCCCTGCCTTTTGCAGACAGCCGCCGAAGAATTGTCTTATGGGTATTCGTATCTATCGAGAACCTTTAAAAAACGTATGGGAATAAGTTATACGGAGTATTTGAATAAATACAGAATAAACCGAGCATTGTATATGCTCAGCAATCAAAATCATGTGCAGATACAGCAGATTGCGGAGGAGTGCGGCTATGACAGCCTATGCAGCTTCAACCGCAATTTTAAGCATTTTACGGGTCGTACACCGCGTGAGATGATAAAGTGTAATGACAACCAAAAATAGCATTCAGACATCATAACAGAAATATATCGGAACGGTTGTATTTGCCACAAAAATATTAATCTCCTATGGTTATCATGAACCAAAGCTTTAACAACAGCAGTTATAGTTTTTCAGAATATGTTAAAGTGTTGGAATATAGGTGAGTTTGTTAATACACTATATGCCAAAGGAACATCTGATAACATACTTCACTCTAAAATTTATATTGATTTGAAAATATGAAACAAATATGATATAATATTTGTAAATAGCTTATAGAAAGGCAGGTATGCTAAATGGAATACAAACCACCATTTTCAATTAATGACGATATAATCAATTTACTTGCCAAAACCAGTGAACTTGTCGGACAAGTAAGTATATTGCATAAAAGCAGCAGTCTAAAGCTAAGACGTGAAAACAGAATAAAAACAATTCACTCATCTCTGGCTATTGAACACAATTCATTATCATTAGAACAAGTTACAGCGGTTATAAATGGTAAGCGAATTTTGGGTGCACCTCAAGAAATCAAAGAAGTACAAAACGCATATGAAGCATATGATATAATGCTTACACTCAATCCTCTTAGTATTGAAGATTTGTTAAAAGCACATAAGCTAATGATGAATGATTTAGTTAAAGAAAATGGTCGTTTTAGAAATGGCGGTGTCGGTATTTTTGACGGAAATAAATTAATTCATACCGCTCCTCCTGCAAATTATGTACCTCAATTAATCAGTGACCTATTTGAATGGTACAAACAATCTCCATTGCATATTTTAATTAAAAGTTGCATTTTTCACTATGAGTTTGAATTTATTCATCCGTTTGCAGATGGCAACGGACGAATCGGTAGAATGTGGCACACACTATTACTTAGTCAATGGAATAAATTATTCTCTTGGTTACCTATTGAAGAACTTATAAAAGAGCGACAACAAGAATATTATGACGCTCTCGCTATCTCAGATAACAAAGCTGACTGTACTGTATTTGTAGAAATGATGATGCAAATAATATTCGATGCCCTAAATGATTTAGACACCACCGACCAAGTTAGCGACCAAGTTAGCGACCAAGTTAGCGACCAAGTTGAAATACTGTTAAATTGTATGGGAAATGAAGTGCTATCTGCTACTCAGCTTATGCAACGATTAGGACTTTCACATAGACCTACTTTCAGAAAAAATTATCTCAATCCGGCACTGAAAAACGGACTCATAGAAATGACTATTCCCGATAAACCAAACAGTAAAAATCAAAAATATCGTAAAAAATAAAGTCTATTATGTAAAAAAATAAAGCAGAGAATAACAAAACGTATTCTCTGCTCTATAATTTTTATGTATCCGTATCCTCACCGCAAACTTCTTTAATAACCGTGCGGGCAAGGCTTTTTGCTATTGCGGTTGCAAGAACGTCCCGTATGTGTTCTTTTATCCGCTCGTCTACTTCATCTATTGTTATAACTTTTTGTGACTTGTCCAATGTACCTCCCCCTTTCCGTGATATGTTATAATATGCAATGCAGATTAAAATAATAACAAAATTATCATATATACTGTGCCACATGTGACATGATGCCACACTGTAATATGCCTATAAACCGCATAAATACTATATTTGACACACCTGTCACACTTGGCACACTTAAAATTTATTTATTATTTTCAAACTTTTTGCGGTCGAATCTCATTAATCCGCTTCTTGACCCATTAATAGTTTTTTTGACTTTATGACGCCCGTCTTTAGCAGGTATTAAATACCCTTTTTTAATTAATTTTGTTTCAAGTTCTCTTTTGGGCAAAGAAAATCCATCATCTGCTTTCCGCAAAAATTCATTTGCTTTTGCATATGCCGCTTCCCAGATAAGATAAATATAAATTCCATCATAATAACCAATACAATTATTAGAACAAGATGCTATATTCTTCTTACCCTCTTGTATTTCTGAAAGTGAAACCTTATTTGAGGCTCTCATTACATTAATAGTGTCAACAAAAAGTTTTGCTTCATCTTTTGAATGAAGTTCTTCTTCTTGAAGGTTGACTGATTTTTCAATGGCAGAATTAAAAATTTTTCTGTATAAATCACATCGTACATTTTTATTTTCTTCACTCATTTTCTTTTCCTCCGTTAATATTCATAGTTAAATAGCATTGTTGAATGTGTCACATCGTCTATGACAAAAATCTTTGCACACAAAAAAGGAGTACCTGTTTCAAACAGATACTCCTTCTTGTATTCCGGTTGTTCTTGTGAATGAACAATCTTCTGTTTTCCGTTTTCCTCCGATAAGTCGAATACTTGTAAATAGTCCTTTTGCTCGTCCATGGTGTCAATCATATTCCACATTGTCACTTGCAATTCCAACGGTACTTTCTCCGCAATCCCGCTTGTAACAAATCTTTTCCCATTAAACATCTCTATCCTCCTTTTTAATTTATTTAGTCTGTGACTATTCACATATATACTATATATTTATAACTTCGGAAAAGCCAAAATAAAAAAACTGCGATATATTACTTTTCTCAGTAATTATATCGCAGTTTTTTATTATAGTATCTTAGATTATGTTGAAAAATTCTCTGAGTTTGTTTGAGATAGTTGAATCGATAAAACCTTTCTGTGCCATGTCATCAAGTATATCACATGTTTTTTCATGCGATAATCCTTTCTTATATGGTCTGTCCTCGGTAAGCGCTTGATAAATATCAATGCAAGCCATGATACGTTCCGGCTCATTTAATTCATCAGCAGTTTTTCCAAAAGGATATCCTTTTCCATTTAACTTTTCATGGTGAAAAGCCGCCCAATCTCGTATTTCCTCAAAATCATCAACATCTGATAATATACGATACGTATACCCAGCATGATTTTTCATTTTAGAAAATTCATCATCCGTGAGTTTATCTGGTTTTTCCAAAATCTCATTGCCTATTGCCATTTTACCGATATCATGCAAAGCGCCAGCCAAATACATTTTTTGTGTATTTATTGTGTTAAATCCCATATAGTTAGCAAGCAGAGATGCTTTTTCAGCTACTCCTACAGAATGCCTGCTGGTAAAAGAAGATTTATAATCAATAATATTTGCAAAAAAGTCTGCAACGTTTTTACATGTTTCCCAGTCAAAAACTTGTTTTTTTCTTGGAATAATCCCCCATAGATTTGTTTCAAAAGAATCATCACTTAAACACATAAAGGATTCTTTTGTGAATGCATGACGAAAAGCGTTCACACATTCGGAGTCAAATAAACGATCCTTATTTTTTGAAAGATACTGACATATAAAATTCCATCTCTGCCCATTAAAGTCCTTACTGTTTCCGATAATATCAATCATATCAGCCAAATGAATTATCCTTGCAAACAATGGAATTTCCCGCCATGTCTTTTGAAATGGACCGGTTCCATCCGCATGCTCATGGTGATATAATATAGCGTTTGAAACATCTGTTTTAAACGGAAGTTTTGAGATATTTTTTTCACCATAAATACAATGAAGATGTTTTTTCTCCTCTGATAAATTATTTTTGATATAAACATCGGAATGATTTTGTAGTTCTTCCGAAATATATTGGGTTAGGGCATTATCATGCAACAAAGCACACATGGCTAAATCTTGTAACGCATCACTTTTGATTGACCAATATTCAGCCATACGTACACTTATATAAGCCACTCTTTTTCCATGTTTATTTTTTACATTTACAAGTTCTGCTTCGATGCAGTCCAATGCATAAGAACAAGCTCCTACCAATCCAACAATATCTATACTAAGTGGCTCTACTTTCATATATATATCCTTTATAATCAAATTAAGCTTCTGAAAACTGATCTTTTCCTACAAAACATAACGGACATTCAAAATCCTCCGGAATATCCTCCCATTTTGTACCGGGTGCAATACCACCTTCCGGGTAGCCCTTCTCCTCATCGTATTCCCATCCGCAAACATCACATATGTATTTCATTCGTTGTTCCTCCTTATAAATATATTAATGCACAGCCTATATTGCTGTTATATTTGTGTTATTATGTAATCTTAATATGCATATTCCATTTTATTCTATCTGCAAAAGTTTATAGTTCAATTTTTTCTATAATTTTTTTCAAAGCATCAGCTGATTCCTTAAGCTTTAATGCTTCCTCGCCATTCAAATTAATAGGTACGTCTGACTCAACACCATTTGCACCTACAATAGCCGGCATACTCAATGAAACTCCGTCAATGTCATATATACCATGAATCATGTGAGATATTGGGAGTATTGATTTCTCGTCTCTCATAATCACTTCACAGATTCTTTTTACAGACATCGCAATTCCATAATATGTAGCATGCTTTTTATTTATAATTTCATAAGCACTATTCTTGACCGCTGTCGCTATTTCTTCCGTATTTTCCTTATGCTTGTAATGCCCACGCATTTCACACATTTCACTTAACGGAACACCAGATACATTGGCTGATGACCATGCTACAACTTCACTGTCACCATGTTCTCCTAAGATAAATGCATGAACACTCCTGCTATCCACCGATAAATGCTCACCAAGCTTATATCTTAATCGTGCACTATCTAACACTGTACCCGAACCAATAACTCTGTTTTCCGGAAGTCCTGATAACTTTATGGCTACCTGAGTAAGAATATCTACCGGATTAGCGACTACCAACATGATACCTGCAAAATTTCTCTTTGCTATTTCAGGAATAATTGACTTAAATATTGCTACATTTTTATTTACAAGATCAAGTCTTGTTTCTCCCGGTTTTTGTCCTGCTCCGGCAGATATGATAACGATTGCAGCATCAACAACATCATCATAATCACCGGCATATATTTTCATTGGACTGGCAAATGGTATTCCATGACTAATATCCATCGCTTCACCATCTGCTTTATCCTTATCTGCATCAATAAGAACAATCTCTGTAAATAATCCACTTTGCATAAGAGCAAATACAGATGCGGAACCGACAAAGCCACAGCCTATCATTACTGCTTTTTTTGAATTAATCGTTTGTTTCTTCATAATAATCTCCCCCTTAATAATTTTCTTCATGCACTTCAAAATAGCTCTGTGGATGATTACATACTGGACATACCTCCGGAGCCTTTGTTCCTACCACAATATGTCCGCAGTTACGGCATTCCCATACATTAACTTCACTTTTTTCAAATACCTGTGCAGTTTCGATATTCTTAAGAAGAGCACGATATCTCTCTTCGTGGTGCTTTTCAATCTCTCCTACAGCTCTGAATTTTGCTGCAAGCTCATGGAAACCTTCTTCCTCAGCCGTTTTTGCAAAGCTCTCATACATATCTGTCCACTCATAATTTTCGCCTTCCGCAGCTGCCGCTAAATTTTCTTTTGTATTACTAATTCCTGCCAGTTCCTTGAACCACATCTTTGCATGTTCTTTTTCATTATCTGCTGTTTTTAAAAATAAAGCTGACATCTGCTCATAGCCTTCCTTTTTCGCTACAGATGCAAAATAAGTATACTTATTTCTTGCCTGTGATTCTCCTGCAAATGCCTCCTGTAAATTTTTCTCTGTCTGTGTTCCTGCGTACTTGTTTGCTGCCATTACTTTTACCTCCGTTTTCTTTACTACTTTTTCAAAATCTGATGCCGGGTGCTTACATAAAGGACATATAAAATCATCCGGTAGTTCTTCACCTACATATTCATATCCACAAATTCTGCAACGCCATATTGTCTGACCGTCCTCCGTTTTTCCAACGTTCTCTGGCTTAATATTATTCTGGTAATAATCATATGTGACAGAAGGTATATTACTTAAAACTTCCATATCGGTTATCTCACCGATAAACATTGTATGTGAACCCAAATCCTCTGTTTTAATAACTTTTACAGAAATATATGCATTTGTACCTTCCGTAATATAATAAATATCATTTATACCCCTGTCACACTTTTTAAATGTTTCAAATTTATTGGTATTTCTTCCTGATTGAAAGCCAAAATGTTTAAATAATTCAAACTGTGCATTCTGACTCAGAACTGATACTGTAAATTTTCCGGTTCTTTCAATCATATCATGCGTGTAATTTGTCTTATTGACGCATATACTTAATTGGTTTGGTTCCGAAGCTGCCTGAATTGCTGTGTTAATAATGCATCCATTATCTTTTTCAGCTTCCCTTGCAGTCAATACAAACAGTCCGTAACTCAGCCTATACATTGCTTTTCTATCCATGTTATTCCTCTTTTGCCTCCTCCCTGCATTTTGAGCAAATGCCTTTAAATGAAATATCGTAATCCAAAAATTCAATTCCGTGAGTATCATGAATTTTTTTCATCAAATCCGGTATTTCATCCATATCCACATCTGATACCTCACCGCATTTTACACACTTGACATGGTAGTGATTTTTCAATGTAAAATCGAATCGGTTTGGTCCCTCCGAGACTTCAACTTTCCTCAAAGCACCTTCCTCTACCAATATATCAAGATTTCTATATACAGTTCCTTTTCCGATTGTAGGATATGATTCTTTTATAAATTCATACACTTCATTTGCTGTAACATGTCTTTTCATCTCATATACAGCATTTCGTACTAAGTCTTTCTGAATGGTGTTTCTTCTACTCGTCATTTGTCCTCCTTGTTAGGATTTATTATTAATTAAGATTATATATCATTTTTCTTTTATTGTCAAGGAAAATATCAACAATTACTACTATTAAATATATATTTAAATCGACTTTTATCTCTGCATTTACTTCACCATCTTCGATTATACATCACCTGTCATTATATAAGTATAAATATTTTACCAAATAAAAATATAAAAAATAATATTAAGATAACAATATAATACTAATATCGTATTATATATAAACCAATAATGCGGTAATACTAAGGAGGTAATAGTATGAATTTTCATACATTTGAACTAAGTTACAAGTTATCCACTGATGATGTGCGTATTGTATACAATGAATTATATAATGCATCCGGACAAAATTACAAACCCAAAGACGATTGTGCTGTTTTCAACGCATTACAAGATTACGGTATCATAATATTCATAAAAAAATACAAACAAGACGAATATAATCATCATGTCTTATATTATAGAATCAATCCAAGACGTGTATTGGAAAACCACAACTATATTGGAATATTTAATTCTAAAAACATTGATAAACTTATAAAGAAATTTAATATATTGATAAAAACCGTATCACCATTTTTACCTGAATTTGATTCTTGCAATATATCAAGAATTGATTATTGCAGCAATGTGGAACTGAATGATCAAGCAGTAATTGATTCTTACATAAATTTATTAAAACGAGGATATTTCCCGAGCAAATATACCATAAAAAAATATAAAAACGAAAAATCTAAAAGAAATACCTTATCAAAGAATGGTATTACCATAACCGGAAATAACGGTATTGAAGTCACCTACTACAATAAATATCGACAGCTAAAAGAAAAAAATCCTAAATGTCGTTATATTGATAATTCAAAAAAAATTATAAGAATTGAAATACGTTGTTTTAAAAAGAAAGTCAGACATCTTACAAAGAAATTCAAATGTACTTCTGCATCTTCCTTTTTAAAGGAAAGTGATATTATAGGAAAATACATTTTCAAGCATTATGCAAATATCTTCTATGGCACAGGTGATTTTTATAAACTTACTGACATATACTCAATGATTGATAAATCATCATGCAAGAAAAATTCAAAGAAATTGATGAAAGAGCTTGTAAAGTCATCTGCTACTCACAGCAGTTTAGATAGGGCGTTTGATATACTTAATTTCAATAAATCTCAGATAAAAGCCATACTTAAAAAGTTTAATAAAATCGGTGTGAGTCCTGTCGTAATTCCAAGACGCTACGAATTTGATACAATCAGAAATCCTTTAGACTTGGCATTGGAGTATTCCGATTATGATGATTTATGCGTATAACATACAATTAATATTTTACGAATGGAGTTGACGCATAATGTCAGATAATTATGAAATATGGACCACTGATGAAGTTATGGATTATCTTCTTGTCGGAAGAAACACTTTGTATAACCTGCTGAGGAACGGTAAAATCAAAGGCTTTAAAATCGGCTCGTGTTGGAAAATCCCCAAGAAAGCCGTAGACGACTATATCTCTTCTGAAAGCGGAATAAATACATAAGGTATCGCAATAAACACAAAATGGTGAGGTACGTCCTCACCATTTTTAATGTTTGGTGATACTTTATCTAATATTATTTACAAATTTACATTGTACTATTGTATTTCAAATAATTCTATGATATACTTCTTTTAGAATATTTTAGAATTAACAGAGAGGGTGTTTAAATGGACGCAGTGGCATACATCAGGGTTTCTACAAACAAGGAAGAACAAGAGCTAAGTCTGGAAAATCAGCGTGAATTTTTTGAAAAATACGTCGGCAATCGTAACGACACGCTCATTCGCATATATAGTGACAAGGGCAAATCCGCCACCAAAATGAAAAACAGAAAAGATTTACAAAGGCTTTTGAGTGCGGCAAGACGTGGTGAATTTCAGCGTTTATATGTCAAGGACATTAGCCGTCTGTTCAGAAACACTCTTGACTTTATAACTGTTTCAAGAGAGCTTGCAAATCTCGGTGTTCAACTACACCTTGTAAACATGGGTGAGGGCAAGGATATTGACATGTTTACGCTCAACCTTATGGCTATGATTGCGGAAAACGAGAGTCAAAAAATCAGTGAACGCACAAAATTCGGCAAGCAATTCAGCAAAGAGCGAGGTATTGTTCCGAATTTTGTTTTCGGCTACGACAGAACCGACAAATACACTCTTGTACCCAATCCAGAAGAAAGCCGTTGGGTACAGAAAATTTTTGACTTATACACCGAAGAAGAATGGGGCATGGCGAAAATTGCAAAATTTCTTTACGAGTCACACGTCAAGACAAAAAAATTAAAAGACGGTCAACCGAATTATAATTGGAGTCAAATTTCTGTCGGCAGAATTTTAACCAATCCGATTTATATAGGCACGGTCATTAACGGTAAAGAGAGTATGAAAGATATATTTACAAGTCAGCGACAAAAAAATCCTAAAGAAGAATGGTATGTATCGGAAAGACCGGAATTTCGCATTATATCGGACGAGCAATTTGAAAAGGCACAACAGATAAAAGAAAAGAACGCAAAGCAATACTGTCAACGTGAAAAACGCAGTAATAAGCATTTATTTTCAAATCTTATAAAATGCAACAGTTGTGGCTTTTCATACAGACGATATCAAAAGCAATACTCCCCCAACCGACCGCCTAAAGTTTGGTGGACTTGCTCAAAACGAAGCTCATACGGCAGCGGCAGATGTGATTCCGAATACATCCGCATTGATGAAGATTGGTTGAAATCGGCTTTGAATACATTGTTTAAATCATTGCTTAACGACCGAGAAAGCTTTTTTACACTTGTCGAAACAAGGTGCAACAGTATAATCAAAGAATACATCAGAAATACAAGCGGTATTGTGTTGGAGGAAGTCGAAAACCGTCTTGACGAATTAAAACAGGAACGTGAACGATTAAAAACACTTGCCGTAAAAGCACTTATTACAATGGACGAGGCGGAACACGATATGATTCCTATAAACGAAGAAATCGAAAAATTGAGTTTTCGTCTTAACGAAACAAACAAGACACGAGAAATCACTCAAAAAATCAAAGCAAGTATTCAAGCATTTCTTAACACATTCAGTGCATTTGATTTTTCGGGCAACATCACAAACGAGGAATTGAAAAAGGTTGTAAAAGAAATTCGTGTTGTTTCAAAAAATGAGATATATGTTTACTTTAACATTGCCGAAGATATTGAGGGACTGAACTTCCCTATCAATATTTCAGACGTGGTTGAAATCGACACTGATAGTAACAACCGTGCACAAAGATGTACATGAACGACTTTATAAAATAAACCCTGCATTGTACAAAGAAGCACAGGCGGTTTTGGAGCAGAACAAGGCAGAACGTCACATTCGTGGGGGTATGGCAACAAAGGAAAAATATTTGCTCGAAAAATTAAAATAAGAAAAACGGTGTTCACGACGAACACCGTTTTAAATTATACAAACATCGAAACAAGAAATACGGCTGATATTATTATAAATACAATATGCAGCCAAAATATTAAATTAACCGCATTGTAGTTACCGTTTTCCATACATTGCTTTATTATTTTTATAAGCACAAGCGCCGCACCGAATATGATTGCCGGCAGAAAGAAAAATCCTAATAATCCGCCGCCGACAGATGTGTGTGACAGTATGAATTTTAATACTACAATATAATACGCACAACCGCTTAAAAGTGCAAATATGAGCATTCCCGCTGTGCTTTGCAATAATTGAATAATCTTGTTCTTCATAATCTAATCCTTTGTTAATGTTTGTGTTTAAAACCCGCAAATTTCAATTCAAGTTAGTTGGTATAGATGTACAGTTTTTCACTGCCGACGTATGTTTATACTTCAAGACTTGAAAAATGTGCAAATAGACTGAAAAGCCACTTAAATTTTAATTCAAGCAAGTTTTAGTTTAGTTGTGCTTTTTTAAGTCGCAGACGTATGTTTATACTTCGAGCTTTTGAAACCGTACAGATATGTCGAAAATTGCTTGAATTTTAATTCAAGTCAGTTGGGGTATAGGTGTGCAATATTTTAAACGCCGACGTATGTTTATACTTCAAGTTTAAAATATTGTGCAGATATGCCCCAAATCACTTGAATTAGTCTTCTGAAGGCATATCCCAGTTGTGATATACATCCTGTACATCATCATTGTCTTCAAGCATATCAAGAAGCTTGGTCATTGCATTGATTTGACCTTCTTCTGTAAGTTCAGTCATTGTTTGAGGAACCATACTGACTTCGGCAGAAGAAATAGTATACTTTTCCGCAAGTGCGTCACGAACAGCACCCATATCAGACGGAGCAGTCACGATTTCCGCAACGCCGTCCTCTACTTCAATATCATCTGCACCGGCTTCAAGAGCGTCCATAGTGATTTCATCTTCGTCCATATCTTCATTTTCGATAATGATAATACCCTTTTGGTCAAACATAAAGCTTACGCAGCCTGTCTGTCCCATATTACCGCCGTTCTTATCGAATGCGTGACGTACGTCTGCGGCAGTTCTGTTTCTGTTATCTGTAAGTGCGTTTACGATTACCGCAACACCTGCAGGTCCATAACCTTCGTATGTGATACTTTCGTAGTTATCACCGTCTGTATCGCCTGCCGCCTTTTTAATTGTTCTGTTTATATTATCGTTAGGCATATTATTTGAACGAGCCTTTGCGATAGCGTCTTTAAGACTTGAGTTATTATCCGGATCCGGACCGCCTGCCTTTACGGCAACTATAATTTCACGAGCGATTTTTGTAAATATCTTAGCTCTTTGGGCATCGTTTGCGCCCTTTTTACGCTTAATTGTACTCCATTTTGAATGTCCTGACATAATTAAAACTCCTTTTAAATTTGTTCATACTAATTTATTTTATCACATTCTATGCGGTTTTTCAAGTTTTTTCTATAAATATTTTCTTTTTATTGACGTTTATACTGCACAGATGATATAATAAATTATAACCATTAAGGAGGCCGGAAATATGTGGGCATATGAAAGTGTATTTTATCAAATTTATCCGTTAGGATTTTGCGGTGCACCGTTTGAAAATGACGGTGTTTTAACGCACAGAATTTTAAAAGTAAACGATTGGATTGAGCATATAAAAAATCTCGGAGCGAATGCAATATATTTTTCACCTGTATTTGAATCGGACACACACGGTTACAATACTCGTGATTACAAAAAAATCGACTGTCGTCTTGGCACAAATGACGACTTTAAAGAAGTATGCGAAAATCTACACAAAAACAACATCAAAGTTGTTCTTGACGGCGTATTCAACCACGTCGGACGAGGATTTTGGGCATTTCAGGACGTTCTCCAAAACAGGGAGAACTCACGTTACCGCGATTGGTTTTTCATTGATTTCAACGGTAATTCAAATTACAATGATGGTCTTTGGTACGAAGGCTGGGAGGGTAATTTCGATCTTGTAAAAATCAATCTTCGCAATGAAGAAGTTATAAATCACATCTTTGAATGTATCAAACTATGGATTGACGAATTTGACATTGACGGTTTACGTCTTGACGTTGCATACTGTCTTGACAAGGATTTCCTAAAGAGATTGAGAAGTTATACTGACGGTTTAAAAAATGATTTTCTTCTGCTCGGCGAACTTCTTCACGGTGACTACAATCAATTTGTCAATGACGATATGCTCCACAGTTGCACTAATTATGAATGTTACAAGGGTGTTTATTCAAGTTTTAACAGTATGAATATGTTTGAAATTGTACATTCATTGTTACGTCAATTCGGTCCCGAACAATGGACATTGTACCGTGGCAAGCACCTATTGAGTTTTGTTGACAACCACGATGTTTCAAGAATTGCAAGCATACTTACAAACGAAAAGCATATACCGCTTACTTACGGTATGATTTTCGGTATGCCTGGTATTCCTTGTGTATATTACGGCAGCGAATGGGGTGCAAAAGCACATAAAAACGAGGGTGATCCTGCACTTCGTGTATGCTTTGATGAGCCTTTGGACAATGAGCTTTCAGAATTTATATCAAAACTTGCTACGGCACACAAAAACAGTAAAGCATTGTGCTACGGTGATTTCCGTTCGGTTGTTTTACAAAACAAGCACTGCATATTTGAAAGAAAATATGATGATGAACGTGTTCTTGTCGCTATCAATGCAGACGAAAATCCTGTTACAGTGCATTTTGACGCCGGTTGCGGTACGGCTGTTGACTTAATCAGCGGTAATATGCACGACTTCGGCGGCGGCAGTGAATTACCACCTTACAGCGTACAGTATTGGAAAATGGAAAGATAATACAAAAGCCTGTCGACAAAATGTCGACAGGCTGGCAGAGGTCGAGAAATTAGTTTGGATTTTGTGAAAATGAACTCGTCGGCGTACATTGGTACGTTAGAGTTTATTTTCGCAAAAAGTGCACAGGCAAGCTGTAGGCTTGCCTGTTATTTGTTACAGCTATAAATTAAATTTTGAAATATAAAAATAATGTTTTGCACGTTCCAGACAATTTGTCGGCACTCTGTTATTCAACCAAATATACATCTTTGTATACAACACCGAGTGCCACTGCCATTGAATGAGTCGGCACAGCCATATCAATATGATATTCACCTATACCGCTGCCGGTATCTTCGGCGTGTCTGTAACCATAGCCGTCAACATACACCCAACTTAATTTAGGAATAATTTTAGGGTTCACCGCAATGGTCTGACCGGGAATAAGCTCACCCGCCCAGGCGGTATACGCTCCCCAACCGCCGTTACAGATTGCACAAGGGCAATAATGCGTAATCTTAAACTTACCCAAATATGTACCGAGTTGCTGATCATTGTCAACAGGCACATCCTCAATATCTATACTCGGAATTGAGTTGTCGGCAAGATTATCTGCGCTGTATTTACCGTTTCCGTGGTTCGGAATTATTGCAAGCCCTTCGGGAATATCTATTTCTTCGGGGATATTAACTTCCGCACAAAGCTCATCTTGATACCATTCAATATCAAGTCCGAACATTTCCATAGAATCACGTATCGGTATCATAAGTGTACCGTCCTCTATGAAAACAGCCTGCGAAACCATTTCATAATCCTTGCCAAACGGCACATTATCGCCGTCAGAATCGGTAAAGTTATACCTAATAACAGCGTTGCTGTCATTAAGTCTTAAAGCTGCCGTTATACTTGTCGGCGTCATATCCAACCCCAAACCGTCAATTTTATTAATCGCCTCTGACGCAAAACGTTCTATCGGTCTGTCCGAATTTGCGTCTGCTTTAAGCGTCAAAAGTGCGGTCTGAGTCGGCTGGTCCCATTCAACCTCCATACCGGCAGCCTCCGCCATTGCCCTTGCGGGCGTCAATGTTCGGTTATCGATTTGTATAGGTTTCGTATCCGTAAAATTTATGTAACTGACGTCATTCGACACAATCCCATTCATTCTTACACTTATATCACCGTCAGCGAACACTGCGTTAATATTTCCTACCACCAATACCGCTGATAAAACTGCCAAAACAGCTTTCTTTAATTTTTTCATTTTTAATTTCCTCCTACTCTCTTTCTACAATTTTACAATCGTATAGGATTTGTTGAGTTACATTAATTGTTGAGCCTGTCTGCAAAACCATAGAGGTTTTGCAGACAATCTGATTAATCATTGTAATTTTCGTATACAACTATATCCGTTGCCGTTCCGTCAACCACTCTTACAAGTGCGTAATTATAGCTGTAATCGTTTGTGAAATCTATTGTATTGTCCTTATCGAAAGTGCTTTTCGGAATTGTTGAAGTTATATCGCCAACTGACGCAATTTCAACTTCATTTTTATTCGATACATCGCAAGTATAAACTATTGTATCTTTCTTTGTATCAACTTCGATCACATTGTCTGTACTGCCGCTCTTGTTTATCAAAGTAAGTGAATTTGAACCCACCTTACCGATAAGTCCGAATGCGTACTGATATCTGTCGCTTGACGCTTTTTCACCGTACTTCATAAGCTTCCATTGATTTGCAACACTTGAGCCGTTTTCAGTAATTAACTTTTCAAAGTCAGTGCCGAAATCCTGACTGCCCGTAATTATATCTTCGTCCTGCGGTCTGTAAATAAAGTACATATGATTTATTCTTGTTCCGGCAACGTTTGATGTAAGGCTGATAACGTCACCCTCCTCAAGATTTCCTGCGTCTTTGCCTTTCATAAACGAATAAGCCTCCGAAGAAGTTTCAAATGTAACATCATTTTCAATCAATGTCTTTATTTCCTTGCCCTGTGCAAGCAAAGTAACGGCATACATATCTTCACCGTCTTTTGTAGTTGTTTCAACTTCCTTAACAACCGCCGGTGCATAAATTGCGTCTGTTACTTTTTCGTAAATTGACGGTGTGTCCGTTGACGGCTTAGTTGTCGGTACTGTTGTTGCAGACGGCTTTTCTGTTGCAGACGGTGTGGCTGTCGGTGTTACAGACGGTTTGGCTGTCGGCTGAACA
This sequence comes from Hominilimicola fabiformis, assembly GCF_020687385.1. Lineage (NCBI taxonomy): Bacteria > Bacillati > Bacillota > Clostridia > Eubacteriales > Oscillospiraceae > Hominilimicola > Hominilimicola fabiformis. The sequence goes on along the minus strand of NZ_JAJEQM010000003.1, from coordinate 208,569 downwards.
TCATCACTTACACTGACTTCTTTTATCTCTTTTGAATTTACAAAGTAAACCTTTGTTTTCATACCCTTATACTCTTTAGGTATATCGGCACTGAAATTGCCGTCCTCAGACTTATACATATTGCTGTAGCAAAGCTTGCCGTTTTCGTCATAGCACGAAACAACGGCAATATTTTCGTCTGTCTGTTCAAATGACAATACATTATCCGTATAATTTGCATTAATGTTTTCGGCAAAAGCAACTGTTGACATCATTGCCGAAACTGCAAGTGTAATAGCTATAATTTTCTTTTTCATTATAAACTTCCTCTCTGAATTTATTTTGCAATATAAGACGTTACAAACTGTTTTGCACATCTTGCACTGCGGCCTCCGTAGTTCATCTGCCATACTACCGCCTCTTTTTCAATATCCGCATTCATTTGGATATTGTGCTTTTTAAGCATTTCGGAAACGATATTAAGATATTCTTTTTGGTTAGGTGCAGAGAATACAAGACTGATACCGAAACGTTCCGAAAGTGAAAGTGTTTCCTGCATTTGGTCGTTTACGTGGATTTCTCCGCCCTCTCTGTCTGACCAATTCTCTCTTATTAAATGTCTTCTGTTTGACGTTGCATATATAAGCACGTTTGTAGGATTAGCCTGAAGTTGTCCCTCCATTGCAACCTTTAACGCTCTGTACTCTGTTTCGTGTGATTCAAAAGTAAGGTCGTCAAGGAATATTATGTACTTATTCGGGCTTTCAGCCAACACCTTTGAAAGTGACGGTATATCCTTTATACAATGCTTAGGCATTTCGATAATACGAAGTCCGTCATCGCAGAACATATTTAAAAGTGCCTTTACAGATGATGATTTACCCGTACCTCTGTCACCGAACAACAATACGTTATTCGCCGCTTTACCGCTGACAAACGCCTTTGTATTATCAATCAACACTTGTTTTTGATACTCAATGCCGACAAGCGAATCAAAAGTAATATCATCAGTATTCGATACTCCGATAAGTTCGCCGTCATATCTAAACGCATTATACTTAGCCAAAATTCCGCTGCCGAACTTTCTGTAATGCTCGATAAGCAAATCAAGAAGTTCCTGTGCCGACTTTGACTCTGTTATCGCTCTGATTGACGCCACATATCCGTTACTGAATCCGATAGGATTGCCTGACGGTGCGTACTTAATTTGAGTTGAAAACAGCTTCTTATAAATCTGCTCAATATCAAACTTCGCAAGTCTGTAAAGGTCGTCTCCGATAAATTTACCCGCCTGTGCAAGACGTGATAAAATATTGTCGTCATTCGCAAGACGTGTTGCAACGTATTCTTTTATTGCACTGCTTGTAACGCCCTCCGTTTCGGAAAATTCGATAATGTTTCTTAAAACGATAACATTATCCTTTTCCAATATCCCCTTTATACATAGGTCATCTTCTATTTTATTAAATATACATAATTCCAACTATGTTCACCTTCCAAATATCTATATCTCGTTTGATTATAGCACATTATCAAAAGAATTGCAACATCCGAAGTTACCTCAAATTTGTTGGAAAAAATCTCTTTTTTATATTGCCAAACATAGATAAGTTGTTTATAATAATAGTTAAGAGTTTTATTCTTTAAATAAAAAAACAGAGGGAGAAAATTATGGAGCAGATTAAAAACGCAATTCAAAACGGCAAAACCGTACTCGGTATTGAGCTTGGCTCAACTCGTATAAAGGCAGTTTTGATTGACGAAAATAACAATCCTATTGCGTCCGGCAGTTACGAATGGGAAAACCGTTTGGAAAACGGTATTTGGACATACAGTCTTGAGGACGTTTGGACAGGTATTCAGACAAGCTACAAAAATATGGCTGACGACGTTAAAAATCAATACGGCGAAGAACTTACAAAAATCGGTGCAATAGGCTTCAGTGCTATGATGCACGGCTATATGGCATTTGACGAAAACAAGGAGCTTTTAGTTCCGTTCCGTACTTGGAGAAACAGCATAACAGGCAAAGCCGCCGCAGAACTTACAAGTCTTTTTGACTTCAATATTCCTGAAAGATGGAGCATTGCTCATCTTTATCAAGCGATTTTAAACGGAGAAGAACATATTTCAAAAATCAAGTATCTTACAACACTTGCCGGATATGTTCATTGGAAACTTACAGGTGAATTTGTACTCGGTATCGGCGAGGCGTCGGGTATGTTCCCTATCGACAGTGCATCAAAAGATTATAATAAGGGTATGATTGAGAAATTCGATAAGTTGATTTCAAATAAAAATCTTCCTTATACAATTTCAGACTTACTTCCAAAAGTGCTTGTTGCAGGAGAAAATGCCGGTACACTTTCAGAAGAGGGTGCAAAACTTCTTGACACAACAGGCAAACTCGGTGCAGGTATTCCGCTATGCCCTCCGGAGGGTGACGCCAGTACGGGTATGACCGCAACAAACAGCATTACAAAACGTACAGGAAACGTTTCAGCCGGTACGTCCGTATTTGCTATGGTTGTACTTGAAAAACCACTTTCAAAGGCTTATCCCGAAATTGATATAGTTACAACACCGGTCGGTGACGACGTTGCAATGGTACACGTAAACAACTGTACATCTGACCTTAATGCTTGGGTAAATATATTCAGAGAATATTCAGCCGAACTCGGTATTGAAATAAGTACGGAAAAGCTATACGGCACACTTTACAGAAAAGCTCTTGAAGGTGACGCAGACTGCGGAGGACTTCTTTCTTACGGATATTTCTCGGGCGAAAACATTACAGGTCTTGAAGAAGGCCGTCAGCTTTTCGTTCGTACACCGGACAGTAAGTTTAACCTTGCAAATATGATGAGAACTCACCTTTATTCCGCACTCGGAACATTAAAACTCGGTATGGATATTCTTCTTGACAAGGAAAATGTCAAGCTTGACAGAATGTTCGGTCACGGCGGATTGTTTAAAACAAAGGACGTTGGTCAGAAGTTTATGGCTGCCGCTATAAATACACCTGTTTCACTTATGGAAACAGCCGGTGAAGGCGGTGCGTGGGGTATCGCATTGCTTGCGTCATATATGCTTGCAAAATCAGAAAACGAAACACTTACCGATTTCCTTAACAACAAAGTATTCTCACAAAGTGAATCATACACACTTGAGCCGACAGACGAGGACGTTAAAGGATTTAACGAATTTGCTGTACGTTACAAGAACGGTCTGCCTATCGAAAAAGCGGCAGTTGAATATTTAAAATATTAGAGCCTGTCGACAAAATGTCGACAGCTCCAAAAATCACATCTTGCGATGTAATTTTTGAGTATTTTCAAAGAAAAAATCATAAAGTTCCTCCAAAGTCGAAACTTTAGATTTTAAGCCATTTCTGCCGCACATGTCGTCAGAAATGATTTTTAATGAGGTTGTACCTCATACTTCCAAGAATAAAGTAGACAAAACCATTACGGTTTTGTCTACAATATACTAATAAAAGGAGATATATAATATGTTAGAAGAATTAAAGCAAAGAGTTTACGAGGCTAATATGCAGTTACCAAAGCATGGACTTGTTACATTCACTTGGGGTAACGTAAGTGAAATTGACAGAGAAACAGGCTATTTTGCAATCAAGCCGTCGGGCGTTGATTACGATAAGCTAAAGCCTGAAGATATGGTTATTATGGACCTTGACGGTAACAAAATCGAAGGTAAATATAACCCATCATCAGACACAGCGACTCATATTGAGCTTTACAAAGCATTCCCTAATATCGGCGGTATCGTACATACACACTCACCTTGGGCAACAAGCTGGGCACAATCGGGACGCGGTATTCCTTGCTACGGTACAACTCACGCTGACTATATGTACGGCGAAATTCCATGCGTAAGAAATCTTACAAAGGAAGAAATCGACGAGGCATACGAAAAAAATACAGGCGTACTTATCGTTGACTTCTTCAAAGACAAAGATTACGTTGCAATGCCTGCCGTACTATGTAAAAATCACGGTCCTTTCACTTGGGGCAAAGACGGTATGGAGGCTGTTCACAATGCAGTCGTACTTGAAGAAGTTGCAAAAATGGCGGCGCGTACCGAAATGATTAATCCGAAAGTTCAAGAGGCACCTCAAGAATTAAAGGATAAACACTATTACAGAAAACACGGCGCAAACGCATATTACGGTCAAAACAATTAATTTTTTAAGGAGGTTTTTATTATGATTATAAGTAATATCTACAAAAGAGCTTTTAACGTATTGTCAAAAATGCCGTTTAAGCTATGGGGGCTTTCACTTTTGAGTTCACTTTTAACTATACTCGTTCTTGTATTCGGCGTATTACCGATAGTTATTGTGCCTGTTATAGCGGTTCTTTCCGCAGGTATGGCGGCAGTTTATCTTGACGGTTTCAACGGTAAGGAAGTTTATTCCGACCAGCTTTTCAAAGGTTTTAAAGATTTTTGGAGAACTGCCGGCGGTATGTGTTGGAAAAAGCTATGGATTTTCATTTGGTTCTTAGTTCCGATTGCAGGTCCGTTTATCGCTATTTCAAAGTATTATGCGTATTCATTCACACCGTATATACTTAATGAAGAAAAATCGGTAAACGCAACTGCGGCACTCAGAAAATCAATGCAGGATACAAACGGTTACAAACTTCAAATGTTCTGTGCCGAATTTATCCCTAACTTGCTGATTTATGCTGTTATGGCTATACTTGCATTGCTTTCAAAGATTCCGTTTGTCGGTATATTGTTTGCGGTTATCACAGTCATAGTTCAGCTTGTATATACATTGTTTGCACCGTTGTTCTTCGGTCTTGTACACGCAGGTTTCTATGAATATGCAAAGACTCCGGTAAAGTCAACAACATATTCGGCACCACAGGCACCTCAAACACCACAGGCACAATCAGCACCGGTTCAAACACCGGTTCAACCACAAACAACCGAACAAGCCGCTCCGACAGAAAATGACACACCTAAGCCGATTACTTGTCCCGTTTGCGACTCTGTAAACGCACCGAATACTCATTTCTGCTATAAGTGCGGTTCAAAATTAGACTAAAAATAATACGACAATTTATTGTCCTCTGAAAATGAGCTGTTTTTTCAACAGCTCATTTTTAGTTATATGCACATTCATGCATGGCACATAAAGCAATTTTGGCATTTTCATCATACACTTCATCAAGCATACTCATCGGCAAAGGGTTTTGTCCCGTACCTATTTCCACCGTAAATCCCTCTTTTCCGAACTCCTTTATAAACCAATCCTTACAACCGCCGTATGACGCCGTACCTGTCGGAATACACACCGCATATCCGCTTTCCTCCGCCATTTTCTTTGCAATCTCAACCGAATTTTCGCCTGTCATACCGTCAAAGTCATAATATATCTCACGGCCTTGACTGTGAAATGCCAACAACATATCAAACTGCTCTTTTCTCACAAATTCCGTAATTGCCCTTGTTTCGGGCTCGGACTCCGCATATTCACCGCCGTATTTTGACGGTGACGGTTTATCGACAACCATCTGCCACTTTGCGTCAAAATTATGGTTTATATCAACTCCCCTCGAATTTGCCTGCCAAACATGATTAAAACTATGTATTCCAACCATACTGATTAAGTGCCTGTGATATTCGTTAGTAATATCAAGACCGTTAAGTGCGATATCTACGCCGTCAGGGTTGACCATAGGTACAACGTAAACCGTAATATCCGAATACAGCCTTTTTATGTCATACCCGAAATATTCCGTTTCCGTCATCAGCTTTACGGTGTAATTTGACACAAATTTTATCAAAAAAGCCGCCGTAAGATATTCAAGTCCGTGATACGCACCGCTTAAAAGCAGTTTTTTCTTTCCCTTTCCGATTTTCAAACACGGAATATCTTTCTGCATAACACTCTTTCCTATCGAAAATCTTTCTATAATGTTATAATTGTCCGTAAGCATTTCTATGTCTTTCAACATTCTCCCATAGTCATAACACAATTTTTCTCGCCTCCCAATATTTATTTATGTATATTAAATTATGTACATTCGGACAACTTTATGATGATTTTATTGACATTAACAATGAAATGTTATAAAATATCTAAAGTCGTTTATAAACGAAGGAATGGAGTTTTAGAATGAAAAGAATTGTGTCAATACAAGATATTTCGTGTTTCGGTAAATGTTCGCTTACCGTTGCGCTTCCTATAATTTCCGCAATGGGTATAGAAGCTTGTCCCGTACCTACGGCGGTACTTTCAACGCATACAGGCGGATTTACAGGCTATACATATCGCGATTTAACGAACGATATTCCGTCTATCGCAGACCATTGGAAAAGCCTTGATTTAAAATTTGACGCAGTTGCAACAGGTTATTTAGGCTCATTTGAGCAGATAAAAATAGTTTCGGACTTTTTCGATAAATTCAAGACCGATGACAACCTTATAATCGTTGATCCCGTAATGGGTGACAAGGGGCATTTTTATGCCGGATTCACCGAAGATTTTGCTTTGGAAATGAAAAAACTTTGTTCAAAAGCCGACGTAATCGTGCCTAACCTTACCGAAGCGGCACAGCTGCTTGACGAGGACTATATCGACAGCGGATATGACGAAAAATATATAAAAAATCTGCTTATACGTCTTTCAAATCTCGGTTCAAAAATTGTCGTTCTTACAGGTGTAAGTTTTGACGATAATTCACAGGGCGTTATGTCCTACAACAGAGAAACAGGCGAATTTTCATCGTACTTTAACGAAAATATTCCCGGTTACTTCCACAGTACAGGCGATATTTTTTCAAGCACCTTGTGCGGTGCATTGGTTAAAGGGTTTGATATGGGTAAGGCGGTTAGGATAGCCGTTGACTTTACGGTTGACTGTATCAAGCACACTTTAGGGAGCGAAAAAGAGCATTGGTACGCGGTTAAATTCGAGGAATGTATCCCCGATTTAATCGAAATGATAAAATAAAGCAATATAATAGGGACACTAAAATTTAGTGTCCCCTTTATTATATACTCATTTACACTTGTAATTAGCTATATTTGTATGTTATACTGATATTAACAAATATATTTTGAAAGGGAGTTTTTATATGAAAAAGGATTTTGTAAAAGGAATTGCGGTCGGCTGTGCATTGTCAATGGCAATCGGTGGTGCGTCCGCGCTTGCCGATACGTACAGAAAATTTCTTGAAGTGGCTTACACTGACATCAAAGTTGTCGTAAATGGAAAGCCGACAACACCGCGTGACAGTGACGGCACCCCTGTTAAGCCGTTTATCTCTAGCGGCACGACCTATCTGCCCGTAAGATCCATTTCAAACGCTCTGGGACAAAACGTTGATTGGGACAGTGACACAAGCACTATATATATCGGCGATAAATTAGAAACAGACAAAGTTAATATGGCAGAAATCGAGCCAGTTGAAGGTACCCATATTTTAAACAGTTCAAGTGCTACATTTCCCCTTAGACAAGTTACAATTGTTCCTGATAACCGTTTTGCTCCTTATAGTAGTACTTTATTTATTCTTGACGGCAAATATTCTTCTTTAGAAGGCTTATTTGCCGTACCTGATCGTGATAATGATGATGACATAAATGCTGTACAATTCATAAATGAAGATACCGATGAGGTGCTTGCAACAGTTTCAAATAAAAGACTCGAAAAAGCCGTAGATGTTAAAGTAAATCTTATAGGTGTTGATAAGCTTCGAGTTAAAGCCGGTCGTATTTCAGATGATAACAACTTTGAGTTTGGTTATAACGGTGGCTATTTATACAATCTCTACTTAACACCAATAACTCAAAAATAATTCAACCAAAAAGGGCACTGAAATCAGCGTCCTTTTGTATTCAATTTCTTTTGACATTTATCACAATAGCCGTATATTTCAAGTTTATGTCCCGTTACCGTAAAATTATCTATATGCGGTGAATGTACGGGGCATATATCGACGTAACGCATTTCCTTACAGCCAAGACATATTGCATAATGACGGTGTTCGCCGTTTATGAGTTCATAATAAAACTTATCACTGTCTTGAATTGTATGCTTACTAACTATACCCTTTTCACACAGCTTTTCCGCAATTCTGTAAACGGTCGAAAGCGACATTCCGTCAACCTTGTCATATATATTTTCAACCGTAAGAGGTGCGTCTGCGTCCGACAGTACCTGCATAACGCTTATACGCTGTTTTGTACATTTTAAACCTACTTTTGAAAGTATGCTGTTTATATCCTCCATACTCTCACCTTCTCCTTTTACTTGTACAAGCTATTATTACAATCAAGAATACAACACCCAAAAGCACAATCGTACCTCCCGGTCTGAGGTCAAGATAGTACGATATGAATAGTCCGGCAACAGTGAAAAATTCCGCAAACGCGATTGACCACCATATTGTCTGCTTATAGCTTTTCGCAATCATCATTGCCGCCGCAACAGGTATAACAAGAAGTGACGAAATCATAAGCGCGCCGACAATTCTTGACGCAACCGAAACCGTAACCGCCGTTAATAACATAAGTACAAGATTAATACCGCCGACAGGCACTCCCGCAAGCTTTGCCGCCTCTTCGTCAAACGTAACGAAGAACAATTCTTTATACAATAATATTGAAGTTATAATAACCGCTATGCCGAGTCCAATCGTTAAGTACAATTCAAAATCGGTTATTGCAACTATCGAGCCGAACAAAAAGCTGTTTATGTTGGTTGAGCCGTTGGTTATAAATCCCGACAACACCGCCGTAAGACCGATACCCGCCGACATAACAACCACCGTTGCAATTTCCGAATATTTGCCGAATGATTTTCTGAAAACCTCTATTCCGATAACCGCAAAAATCGAAAACATCACCGCACCCAAAATCGGATTAATTCCGAGCAAAAGTCCGAATGCGATACCTGCCAGCGCCGAATGTGACGTTGCGTCACCTATCGCCGAAAGTCTTTTAAGTACAATCGAAACGCCTATACACGGTGCAATCACCGCAATTATTGCCGCAACTACAAATGCTCTTTGCATAAATGCGTACTGAAAAATATTATCCATGATGATGCACCCTCTTTCCTGCAAATATTTCGTTTATCTGTTGCATTGTAAGGTCGTTTCGGCTTACAAATTCTCCGTTGCCGTGTTCGCAGAATATTAAAAGTTTGTCCGATACTCTGACAAGTTCCGGAGTATCGTGGTTTGTCATAATAATCGTCATTCCCTGTTTGTTGAGTTCGCTTATTATGTCCATAATCTGTCTTACCGACTTCGCATCAACTCCGACTGTCGGCTCGTCCATAAGCAACAGTTCAGGCTCTGAAATCAACGCTCTTGCAATAAATATCCTCTGTTGCTGACCACCCGACAAATTACCGATCAGTCGGTTTTCGTATCCCGACATTCCCACTTTTTCAAGCACTGTACTTAGTTTTTCGTAATCCTCTTTTCTGTAGCGTTTAAAAAGTCCGCGTCTGCTGTACAGATTTGCCATTACAACCTCTTTAACCGTTGCAGGGAAATCGCTGTTAAACGAATTTGCTTTTTGAGAAACATAACCGATTTTATAATTTTCTTTAAACTTCGATAAATCTTCTCCGAAAAGTGTTATTTTACCCTTGTTGTACGGCAAAATTTTTAAAATTATTTTTATCAGTGTACTTTTTCCCGCACCGTTTGCACCGATTATACCGAGAAAATCACCCTTATGTAATGTAAAATTCACATCACGCAATACAGATGTATCGGAATAATCAAAATACAAATTTTCAATTTTTAAAATTTCCTGTTCCATATTATCCTCAATCTTCCTTATTAATAAGCATAATCGAAAACGCCGTTATCAGCAATATACTGCTTACCAAAATAGCCTTTTCGCTGAATAATCTGACAGATACGTTACCCATAATCGCACCTATCGTAAATATTGCAATTATGCCGAAAAACAAAAATCCTTTTTCCATTGCGGGTTTGTCTTTTGTAAACCAATAATCACATATCGATTGCGTTGCCATACGCAAGTTACCTATGCACATTGTAGTCGCCATACCGTTGCCCTGTATCTTTCTGAAACTTTCAACCTGTGCACCGCACGCAAGCGATGTAAGACTGTTTGCAAGCAAATTCAGTTCCTGCGGTATAAACATTACGCCGAATAATATCACTGCCTCGCAAAATACAATTATCTGTCGCCAGTGAACGTGTTTTCTGTTTGTAAACTTTCTTCTCACAAATTCTGCCGCCGCAATACCAATCGCAAATGCCAAAACAGGACACACATATTGGAGTGCCTTGCTCCAATGCCCCATTGACAAATTAACACCGAACAAAAGTATGTTACCCGTCTGCGCATTTGCAAAAACTTCACCTCTGCAAAGATAACTGTATGCGTCCATAAATCCACCGGACAATGTGAGCAGTATCATAATCGGAAGTGATTCTGAAATCTGTTTTGATGCTTTCATTTTAAATCCCCTTCTTTAGTTCCTCAAGATTTGCTTTCATAACCGTTACATAGTCACGACTTTCGCTGTCACCCTCAAAAGTATAAAGCGGAAGTGCCTGAATATCAGCCTCATTCGCAACCGCCTGTGCCATTTTGTCACCCTCAAGCGGATCATAGAAAATACAGCTTATGCCCTCGCTCTTTATTTGGTCAACCACCTTTGCCATTTGTGACGGTGACGGATCACTGTCACCTGTAACCCCCTCAAGCGCAACTTGTTTCATACCGTAATCGTTGCAAAGATAGCTGTACGCACCGTGTGTTACAAATATCGTCTTACCGTCAAGTTCGGCATTTTTGTACTCGGTGTCTACCTCATCAATTTGAGTTAGATAACTGTCAAGTCTGTTTATATAGTTCTGTGCATTTTTGCTGTCCACCTCTGACAACACGTTGCATATTGCCTGCATTTGCAATTTTGCATTCTGCGGACTAAGCCAAATATGCGGATCGTTTCCGTCTGTCGGTATCTGTTCCGATGTGCATATAACTTTTACGTTCTGCGGAAGTGTTTCGATTATTTTGTCCGCCCAGCTTTCCATTCCGACGCCGTTATATATAAATATGTCAGCCTCCGAAAGTTTCGCCATATCAGACGCAGTCGGCTCAAAATCGTGCGGCTCTGTTCCTGTCGGTACTATGTTTGTTAGATCTATATCGTCACCTCCGATTGTTTTCGTAAAGTCATACATTGCATAAAATGATGTGTATACCTTTGGTTTGCCGCTGTTTTCAGCGTTTTTTTGACACGATGTCAATGCCAAAACAAGTATAAGCATTAGTGGTATCAGCTTTATAATTTTTTTCATATTTTTATTTCCTTTCGTTGTTGTTTTGATGTAATAATCGCACATACGGGACGTCGTGGGTGTCGTCCCCTACGAATTTATCTATTATCTATACTTGCCACCCCTCAGTCGTTTCACGACAGCTCCCCTCAAGTGGCGCCTTTTATGCCTCTCCTTGAGGAGAGGTGGCACGCAGTGACGGAGTGGTGGCAAACTATTTCGCGTCATACCAGCTATGTCCTGTTGACATATCCACTTTAAGAGGAACATTAAGTTCCATTGCACTCTGCATTTCTTCGCTCAAAATTTGTTTAACCTTATCCACTTCGTCCTTATGTGCCTCAACGATAAGTTCGTCATGTACCTGCAATATAAGCTTTGACTTCAATCCCTCATTTATAAGTCTATTATCAACTCTCACCATTGCAAGCTTTATAATATCCGCCGCCGTACCTTGTATCGGTGTATTCAGTGCAACACGTTCGCCGAACTGACGTATATTATAATTCGGTGACTTCAATTCAGGGATATAACGTATTCTGTTAAGCATAGTTTTAACATAGCCGTCCTTTTTCGCCTGTTCCTTTATGCTCTCCATATAATTTCTTACGCCGTGATACTTTTCAAGATAGCTTTCAATATATGCCTTAGCCTCTTTAACCGATATATGCAAATCCTGTGCCAGTGAAAATTCACCTATGCCGTACACAATACCGAAGTTTACCGCCTTTGCACTTGAACGCTGTTCCTTTGTAACATCCTCAAGCGGTATACCAAGCACCTGTGATGCGGTAACTGCGTGAATATCCTCATTATTTCTAAACGCATTTATCATTGTTTCATCATTTGCGATATGCGCAAGCACTCTAAGCTCAATCTGTGAATAGTCTGCATCCACAAGTACATAACCCTCTTTCGCAACAAACATTTTCCTGATTTCTCTGCCAAGCTCCGTACGAGTCGGAATGTTCTGCAAATTCGGTTCTGTTGATGAAAGTCTGCCGGTAACGGTCACTGTCTGCGTAAACACTGAATGTATGCGGTGCGTATTCGGATTTACAACAGCCCGCAAACCGTCACAATATGTGCTTTTCAGCTTTGCAAGCTGACGGTATTCCATAATAAAATTAACTATAGGGTGCTTATCTCTGAGCTTTTCAAGCACATCTGCATTTGTCGCATATCCGGTCTTTGTTTTCTTTACAGGCTTTAATTCAAGTTTTTCAAAAAGAATTACACCAAGCTGTTTCGGTGAATTAATATTAAATTCTTCACCTGCAAGCATATATATTTCATTTGTAAGCGCATCAATCTTTTCACCGAGTTTATCGGCAAATTCCTTTAATTGATTGTCGTCTACAAGAAATCCGTTTATTTCAAGGTGTGCAAGCACCGTAACAAGTGGCAGTTCAACCTCATGATACAGCTTTTCCTGTCCGTTTTCTTTTATCTTATCGCCTATACGCTCATTAAGCACACCAAGTGCAACTGCACATTTTGCAAGGTATTCGCTCCTGTCGGTTTCCACATCGTCAAGTAATGACAACTGCTTGACTTCAGGCTTTTCTATAACCGTGCCGAAATATTCGCTTGCTAATTTTTCTATTGTGTATTCATTTTTTGCAGGATCTACAAGGTATGCGGCGATTGCGGTATCATCTGATATATTTTTTATGTCAATTCTGCCGTTTAATTTAACGATAGCCTCTTTGACGTCAAACATAACCTTTGCTATGCTGTCATCTTCAAGCAACTCTTTTATATCGTCTTGCTCATTTAATACTACCGCATTATTCCCCGCTCCGACTGCCGCCGATGAAATATTATCACCGTCAAAGTCAAGCACAACGGTTACTTTATCACCGCTAATCATATTCTTATCCCCGACTTGATAAGAAAAATCTTTAAAAATATCCTCGTTTTCCTTTACATTATCCCCGCCTGACAAATCAAGCTTCTTTATAATACTGTTAAGTTCAAGTCGCTTTAATATTTCGTAAAGCTCTCCGTTGTTTTCAAAACCGTCAAATACACATTCCTCCGCATTAAATTCAATCGGTGTATTTCTGTTGATAGTCGCAAGCTCCTTTGACATAAACGCCATTTTCCTGCCGTCTTTCATCTTTTGGAGCATAGCACCCTTTAGACCTATGCCGTCAATATTTTCATATATATATTCAATGCTGTGATGTTTCTCAATAAGGCTCATAGCCGTTTTTTCGCCGACCCCCTTAACACCGGGAATGTTATCGGACGGATCGCCCATAAGTGCCTTTACGTCAATAAATTCAGTCGGTGTGACGCGGTACTTTTCCTTAACCGCCTTGTCATCATAAATAATCGTTTCATTATATCCCGACTTTGTAACCGTCAAAATGACCTTTGTTTTGTCACTCGCAAGCTGTAAATCGTCTTTATCGCCCGTTGCAATGAAACAGCTTATTTCACTTTCTTCACAAAGTCTTGCAACTGTTCCGATTATGTCATCAGCCTCGTAACCCTCTTTTTCAAGGATTGTCACGCCCATTGCACGAAGTACGTCCTTTGCAAGAGGCATTTGTGCGGCAAGTCCCTCGGGCATTGGCTTACGCTGTGCCTTGTATCCCTCGTACTGCTTATGACGAAATGTCGGTGCTTTCACGTCAAAAGCCGCACAAATATAATCCGGCTCCTGCTCCTTTATCAGTTTCAATAATATATTAAGAAAACCGTATATCGCATTTGTCGGAGTACCGTCCTTTGCGGACAAATAACGCACACCGTAAAACGCACGGTTTAAAATACTGTTTGAATCAAGTATAAGTAACTTCTTCATATAAAATCCTTTCTACTTTATAATATCTTTGCGTGTATATTTTGTTGCAAATAATTCGCATTTATACATATTCTAACCTTATTATCTCTATTTGTCAATACCTGTTCACACTTTGTTCATAAAATAAGTCATTTCTATTTACATTTAATTCATACCAGTGTCAAAAGTGTACTGTATCATATAACCATAGTCAAAGGAAAGCTATAAAGAGTATGAATTTAGATTGTTTTGATAATAATGATATAAGGAGGATGACGACCATGAAGAAATACCCTTATACAGAATCAACTGACTTGATTATTTACGACCAAAAGCCAAAGAAAGAGAAAAAACAAAAAGTATGGTTAACAGCTGTCTGTTCAGCTCTTGCTGCAAGCATATTTACAGCAGGTGTATTCGGAACAGGAATGTACTTTATGCAAAAGAATATGAACAACAACACTCAAAGTGCGGCAGTTGCAAGTGCAACAACACAATCGGATGATTCATCATCTTCGGATTCAGCTCAACTTGCAGCATACAAAAACGGTAAGAAAGTTCTTACAATTCCCGAAATTGCAGAACAAGTCGGACCAAGTGTTGTCGGTGTTATAAACAAGACTACAGTTCAACCGCAAAAATATTACGATCCGTTCAGCGGAAGATATTATTATTCAAGCGGCGACGGAAGCACAGACGGTCAAACCGTTGAACAAGGCAGCGGTTCGGGGATTATTTTCCAAGACGATGGTTACATTGTAACAAATCAGCACGTTATTGACGGTGCTTCGGAAATATCGGTAATACTTAATACAGGTGATGAATTCACCGCAAAACTTGTAGGTCAGGATACAAAAACAGACCTTGCGGTTTTGAAAATAGATCCGGGTTCAACAAAGCTTACAGCCGCAACACTCGGCGACTCGACAACAGTTCAAGTCGGTGAAACGGCAGTTGCAATCGGTAACCCGATGGGACAGGAATTTTCCGGTTCAGTTACGTCAGGTATAATCAGTGCCGTAAACAGAACAATGAATATAGATAACAGAACTTATAACCTATTGCAGACAGATGCCGCCATTAACTCAGGTAACTCGGGCGGTGCTTTAATAAACCAATACGGTGAGGTTATAGGTATTAACTCAGTTAAATTATCAACCACAGGCGTTGAAGGTATGGGATTTGCTATCGCAATATCAGAGGCAAAACCAATCATTGACGACTTGATGGCATCAGGATACGTGACAGGCAGACCGCTTGTCGGAATCGGTATCAAAGATACAGGCTACGGTTTGTTTATCGGAAGTGTTTCCGAGGGCAGCGGAGCGGCAGAGGCCGGACTTAAAGTCAACGATATGATTCTTGAAGTTGACGGTCAGAAGGTCTCATCTACCGAGGAGGTCAACGAAATCCGTGATAAGAAAAAAGCGGGCGATTATTTGACCTTTAAGATTTTAAGAGACGGTGAAACTATGGAAGTACAGGTTCGCTTGATGGAAGACTCGGCAGATAAAACTAAATAAGCTATCCAGTTTTAATTGATAGACTGTGTAAAAACAGTCGATACCATCCTTTTTTTCATATGCCCTTGCCTTCCCCAAAGGCAAGGGTCCCCCCAAAAGTTACAAATATCTTTGATATTTGTTTCATATATATATTACATCTTTTATAGTTGTGATAACTCCCCCATTTAAAACATTTACTCCCCCCAATATGTATATGTTTTTGACACCGCCGATACGGCGGTGTTTTTTTGTGCGTTTTTATATTTCGTAGGGGCGATCATCGGTCGCCGTTGCCTATTTTTCTATCACCACCCCTCAGTCGGTTTTGCCGACAGCTCCCCTCTATGGGAGCCTTACAAAATGCCTCTCCTTGAGGAGAGGTGGCACGCAGTGACGGAGTGGTGGCAAAAAAGGACGTCGTGGTGCCGTCCCTTTTCCCACACACACTAACTCATTAAGGGCGACCAATGGTCGCCCCTACGAAACACTTGCCGTATTGCAATACAAAACCACACAAAAAGGCGACCAACGGCCGCCCTACGAAATATTTATTATATAGCAAAAGGCGATCAATGACCGCCCTTTCTCATTTCAGCAATTTTCTTTTTCAGCACATCATATGCCGTATTTGGTTCATCTACTTCAAGCACTGCCTTTTCCATAGGACACATACCTGTTTTATCACGATTTATAATATACTCAACCAAATTACCGTAATATGTCTTAATCTTATATTTTTCAAAAACATCAAGTGCATGAGAGCTTATAATATCGGCATAAACCTCTTTTACCCCGCCTTTTACCATAAGTAAAGCCGCCGCTTTACCGACAACTTTATCGGCAACAAACGAATTTTTTATAACATCATTTCCACCGTCAAGAATTTCCAAAAGTGGTGCAACGCCGTGTTTCGTTGAAGTATAAACATCATTTTCGCCTACAATCACAATAGAAAAATTATTATTATGCAACTGTTCCTTTGCAGATTCTAAAATGTCTGTCAATGTAACCGCTCCTTTCAAGTGCATATACAACAGGCGGAATTATCAAAACTTGAATTATAATTCCAGGTACACCGCTGACTGTTGCGGTAACTGCCGCAATAGGTCCGCCACACTGTATACCCATAAGATTTACTGCAACAAACAATGAAATTGCATACACAATTCTACCGCAAAGCATTGCAGTTAAAAGTGAAATATATGTCCCCATTTTCTTCTTATTAAACTTAAATGTATTATACATCAAACCGCTTACCAATCCGTATACCGCAAGCTCAATCATCATAAACGGCAATCTGCCTACTGCCGGCATACCCGTCAAAACAGAGCTTATAATCGGTGAAAACAATCCTACAAAAAATCCAAACACAGGTCCTAAAACAAATCCTCCGAGTAATACAGGTATGTGCATAGGCAAAAATACTTGACCCGGTTGCGGTACTCCCGTTAAATGAAATGCCATAGGCAATACAAGTGCCAATGCGATAAGCAGTCCTCCGACCGTTATTTTCTTTACATTTTTCTTCATTCTAATCTCTCCCTTCTTTTAACTTGCATATTATATCAAATATTATATGCAATGTCAAAATACAAAGCAAAAAATAAACGATTTCAAGCAAAATTTTGAAACATTTTATATTGTGCTATGGTATAATGATATTAATAAAACAGACGGAGATTAGAATTATGATTATTTACGATATGAAAACAGAGGATTTAATAAATCCAATCGGAATTGATGAAAAGAAACCGCGATTTTCTTGGAAACTGCAATCGAAAATCAGCGGTACTGTTCAAACCGCTTACAGAATTATTGTTCGCTCCGACAATGATACGGTTTGGGACAGCGGTAAAGTTACGTCTGACCGCTCAATCTGCATTGAATACAACGGTCGATCTTTATCGGCTATGACAAAGTATTCTTGGCAAGTAATCGTATGGGACGAACAAGGCAATGAATACACAAGCGATACTGCCGATTTTGAAACAGGCTTAATGAATAATGAATTTAATGCCGATTGGATTGGCAGTCCGCAAGAAACCGTCAACACATATGCCGTTGATAACTATAAAATTTCTTGTACTTTCAAGTCGGACAATCTCGGCTTGGTTGCGAACGCAAGAAATAAAGATAACTATGTCCTATTTAACATCTGCAAAGACAGCGTTTCTGTTTACGAAATATCCGACAATGCTTGGAATGACAATGTTCCGTATAAAAAATTACTCGGTACATTTCATGTTACCGAACATTCCGACAGCCTTGAATTATCGGTAAACAAAACAAATGTACTTCTTTATCTGAACGGTCAAAAAGTAATTGATGAAGATATTCTTCCGAAAAATATCATAAATCAGCCACGCAAGACATTTTTAATGTCTGTCGGCTTTAATCAGCTAAACAGCGTTGCCGAAATCAGTCACTTAAAAATCGAAACAAACAATCTTGTTTTGCAAGAGGATAATTTTGAAAACGGCTTACTTTCAGCACTCGGCACATACGAAAACGGAAAACTCACAATCAACAACGCATTTGAAATTGTCAATCCCGTACCGTCTGTAAATCTCCGCAAACGTTTCAATATAGAAAAAACAATCAAATCGGCACGTCTTTATGCATCTGCGCAAGGTTTTTACAATGCCTGCATAAACGGCGAAAAAGTCAGTGACGATTTTTACAATCCCGGTTTTACCGACTACAGACTAAGAATTCAATACCAAACTTTTGACGTTACCGATATGCTTGCAGACGGTAAAAATGTCATAAGTGCAGTTCTTGGAAGAGGACATTATTCGGGCTTTTGCGGTTACAGCGGTGCTATGATATACGGCAAAGAGAGTTCATTTATTGCTATGCTGAATATTGTCTACACTGACGGAACAAGCGAGGTTATCAAAACAGACAGTTCGTGGGAGTTTACTGATAAAGCACCGATAAGCGACTGTGATTATTTTGACGGTGAAAGCTATGACGCAAGGCTTGAATACAATCCCCTTGCGGACGATAAACGCTGGGTTAAATGCGGTATCAAACAACAACCTAAAAAGCCTGTCCCGACAAACGGCACACTATCCGATACTGATTTTAAATTAACCGCCCAAAAGGGTAACACTGCAAAAATTATAAAAAACTTTGTCGGTAAATTCGTGTGTGAAAATCCGAAAAATCATTTCGTTTATGATGTCGGTCAAAATATGGTCGGAACAATAAAATTGAAAGTTAAAGGTCAATGCGGTCAGTCGATTAAAATTCGTTACGGCGAAATGACGCATAAAGACGGCTGTATTTATATAAAAAATCTGCGTTCCGCCGCAAATACCGATATTTATACACTTTGCGGACGTGATACGGAGGAGTTTATTCCTACTTTCACGTCACACGGTTTCAGATATGCGGAAATCAGCGGTAACGGTTGCGATATATCAAAAGATATGATTATCTCGGTTGACGGTCTTGCAATATCGAATATTGATATTGTTACAGGTGAATTTGAATGTTCAAATCCGCTTATTAACAGGCTTCAGCACAATATCCGTTGGGGTGAAATCGGCAATTTTCTGCTAATTCCTACTGATTGTCCGCAACGCAACGAGCGTATGGGTTGGACGGGTGATATGCAGGTTTTTGCAAAAACAGGTGCATATAATATGAACATAAAGTCGTTTATCGACAAATGGCTTGATGATTTGATTGACGCACAAACTATGTACAATAAAAACGGTGCTGTTCCCGATACCGCCCCTCTTGGCGGTGATAACCGCATTGACGGTTGCGGCGGTTGGGGCGACGCCGCAACGATTGTGCCGTGGGAAATGTATGAAACATACGGCGATATACGCATACTTAAAAAATGCTATGATATGATGAAAAAGTGGGTTGAATATCAAAGCAGCACTGACCGCCGTAATTACGGTGTACGAACGGTTGACGGCAAGGAAGTACCGGAACAATCCGACCTTGCGACAATTCCGTATATTCAAGTACAGCAATGCCGTGGCGACCACCTTACTTATGACAATTCCACGCCTTACATATATTCCGCAACGGCATATGCCGCACATTCTGCCGACATACTCCGCAGAACCGCGTACATTCTCGGCAAAACCGATGATGAAAAACGATATACTGAATTATTTGAAAATATAAAACGTGCATTCAATGATGCGTGGGTTAATGATGACGGCTCTGTTTCGTATTACGGCGAAGTGAGTTCACAGACCGCACATTGCGGCGAATCGGTCGCACTTGATGGAAGTGTTACGCGATATACATATTATGCCGAAAACACTCCGCACTGTCCGAGTCAAACAGCATATGCACTTGCAGTTGACTTTGACCTTATCCCCAAAGACAAGCTTAAAAATACAAGAAAATATTTCAAAAACTCAATATTGAGAAACAACGGCAAACTTACAGTCGGCTTTCTCGGTATATCACATCTTGCACCTGCACTTTCAAAAGTCGGTCTTGATGATGTTGCTTTTAAGTTGCTTGAGCAGGAAGACAATCCGTCTTGGCTTTACAGTGTCAAAAACGGTGCTACAACCATATGGGAGCGTTGGAATTCGTATATTGCCGAAACAGGCACTTTCGGCGATGTTTCAATGAATTCGTTTAACCATTATTCTTACGGTGCGATAGGTCAATGGTTCTTTACCGATATACTTGGTATTCGTCCCGTTGAATTTGGGTATAAATCATTTATGCTTTCACCGAAATTCGGAGGCGGTTTGACTTATGCCAAAGGCAGTTTTACGTCACCTTACGGTAAAATCAGTTCTGCATGGAAATTGCATGACGGTAAATTTACGTATGATTGCACCGTTCCGACTAATACAACCGCAACTTTGAAATTGCCTAACGGTGATATTCATACACTTGTAGGCGGTAGTTATCATTTTGAAATTAATGTGTAAGGTTGCCAACACTCCGTCACTTCGTGACACCTCTCCTCAAGGAGAGACTTTCCATATTGCTCCCCTTGAGGGGAGCTGTCGCAAACGCGACTGTGGGGTGGCAAAAAAAGAGCGGCCGACGGTCGCCCCTAATCAATCAGTCGTCTATATTCCTCTTTCATATACCCGGACAAATCTTCCAAATCAAGTCTAAATTCCACGAATCCACGAGCATAGTATGACAAATCATACGGTTGAAAGAATATAACCAAATCATCATCTTGAATATAAAAATCCGTCTGATGTTCCTGTTTTATTTCAGGCTTTGCCCACAAATCCTTATATTCTTCCGAATGTTTTTCCATTTCTTCATTAATCATTCTGTTAAGCGTACTGACATACCCATCATCAGCAAACAAATCCGCAAGTTTCACTTCCTTTTCACCAGACACATCTATATTTACGGGAATATGCACCGTTGTACCTCTTGCACCGCCGGTATAAATATATTTTTCTTCAACCACACTGATAAAATCATTTTTATTATAAGTTTCCTCCCAACCTATCTCCATAACGCACTTATTCCCCATTTGCAAATTATCCTTACATTCCTGTGCTTTGGAATCAAAAGCAACAAGGTCACTGTCTATGGACTGTTGTATCTGTGCGTTGATATTTTTTTCAAGCTCACTGTTTTTCATACCGCTGAATTTAACTGTTTCGGCATACACCGTTGAAAAATCGGTTTCATATTCCTTTATACTGCTTTCTGTGCGGATACGTTTCATATCGCACCCGCACAAACAAAGAATCACGAAGATTACAGCTATTATACGTTTCATTATCAAGCCCCTTATTACAGAATTATACAAATCAAGCCGTTACTTCCGTCATTAATAATCCTCTGCAAAGTTTCTTTTAATTTCATTCTTGCCGATTCAGGCATTCTTGAAAGTTTATTATGAAGTCCCTCATTTACAAGCTCATAAAGCGACTTACCGAATATATTCGACTGCCAAATTTTTGTCGGATCTGTTTCAAATTCCGACAGCAGATAATGCACAAGTTCCTCCGACTGTTTTTCAGTACCGACAATCGGACTTACTTCCGTTTCAATATCCGCACGAATCATATGTATAGACGGTGCGGACGCTTTAAGTTTAACACCGAATCTACCGCCTTGTTTAACGATTTTCGGTTCGTCAAGAGTCAATTCTTCTGTTGACGGTGACACAATTCCGTAACCCTTTTCCATCACCTCGTGAAGTGCAAATGACACCTTATCATACTGTGCTTTCATCTGTGCCAGCTCCGACATAAGCGTCATAAGCTGATGTTCGCCGTCAATTTCAAAGCCGGACATTTCACCAAGCACACGATAGAAAAGCTCCTGCGGAAGTTCCATACACAGCTTAACCGTACCGTCACCCAAATCCATACCCTCGATATACGAACGCTGAACAAAACCGCACTCACCCATACCGTCCGACAATGCACGCACATCGCGAATACGGTTTACGTCCTCAATTTTTTCGATTATCGCACCGTATATCTCTTTTTTCAGCCAATGCTCACTGTCAAGTTCTTCAATCCAATCTGGAATTTTAATATTAATTTCTTTAAGCGGAAATTCAAACAACACCGTTTCAATAATATTATGTATATCCGTTGCATTAAGTTCTTCACAATTCACCGCCACAACAGGTACACCGTGTTTTGCCTCAAGTTCAGCCTTTAAATTCTGTGTGCTCTGCGAATTAGGCGCTACCGAATTTAACAGCACGATAAACGGCTTATTAATCGCTTTTAATTCATTTATAACTCTGTTTTCGGCGTCAACATAATCGTTTCTGTCAATCTCCGTAATCGTACCGTCAGTCGTAACAACAAGACCGATAGTCGAATGTTCGCAAATAACTTTTTTCGTACCTATTTCCGCCGCCTCATTAAAAGCAATCGGGTGGTCAAACCACGGGGTTGTAACCATTCTCGGCTCGTTATCCTCCACATACCCAAGCGAACTGTCCACGATATAGCCGACGCAGTCAATCATTCTCACTTTTAAATGTGCATTATCACCCAGGGATATTTCCACCGCCTCATTCGGTATGAACTTCGGCTCTGTCGTCATAATCGTTCTGCCGCCGGCGGACTGTGGCAATTCATCTCGTGTTCTCTCTGCCTGATACACATTTTCTATATTAGGTATTACAAGCAAATCCATAAACTTTTTTATAAATGTAGATTTACCTGTTCTGACCGGTCCGACTACACCTATATAAACATCTCCTTGACTCCTCTGTGCTATATCACTGTAAATATTGTATTCTTCCACTTTTTGTTTCCTCCTTTTGTCCAAAATATATGTTATATGTATATGCACGATAACTTATAATATGTATACCAAATATAAAGCAGATACCCCTTAAAGGTTTTGTCTGCAATATTTTTTTAATTTTTTGTTTGAACATTTGGACAATGTGGTATATAATATATGAGAGAGAGGATTTAAACAAAGGGGAATTTGAATGAAAAACATAAAAGCAATTATTTTAATGCTTTTAACATCTGTTATTTGCTTTACTTCTTTTTCGGTATATGCTGAAACGAATACGCTAAAAGCCGGTATTCTTAATGATTACAGCTTTGACGGCAACAGTATCAGTGAATATGCCGAAGATAGTGTAAATACTATTTTAGATACAACTGCAAGTACAAATTTTATAGCTAACGAAATAAACTTCGATGACACAACTTTTAATAAAGGTATTTCCGACCTTCAAAACGGAAATATAGATTTTTTATGTATGGTTCCTGTGAGTGATGCCTTTTTGGCGTATGTTGACTATACATCATCACCTATCGCAACAGGCTTTTTAGGACTTTATACCACTGATTACAAGCAATTATATTTTGAAGAATTTGATATATTCAATCAAATTAAAATCGGTTTACTTAAAAATTCGTATATAGAAAAAATTCTTTCCGATTTTTCGGCTGCAAATAATTTTACATACATCCCTGTTTATTACGATACTGTGGACGATATGTTAAATGCCGTGAAAAACAATTCAATCGACGCAATTTTTACACCTACAACAAACAATCCCGACGGATTAAAATTAATAGCCAAAGGCGGCAAATTGGACTACTACTGTGCCGTAAGAAAAGATAATACCAATCTTCTTACAAAGCTAAACAGCGCTATAAATCAATACAAAATACAAAATCCGTTCTATCTGTCAATGGAATATACAAAGCTGTTTAAACGCCCTTACAGCAACTCAATAGGCTACACGAAAGAAGAGCAGACAGCAAAGGAAAATCACCCTAAACTTCGCATACTTGCGCCCGACAACAATTATCCGTCATCATATTATGACAAGGACACGGGCGAATATAACGGTATATACGAAGATATTATCAAAAAAGTTGCCGACAATGCCGGTTTTGAAATTGAATTTATCTCATACGATCAATCCGAAATGTCAATGAACGGAATTGTTATGGGTAAAGCCGACATAATTCTTACGGTTTCAGGTTCAAAACAAGGTCTTACCACTGCAACACTGCCTTATACAAAGGTTTCATACTTGCCGTTAGTGAAAAAAGACACGAACATTTTTGAGGACAGTGAAATTCACGTCGGCATATTGGCAGACGATTCGTGGATTACAGATTATCTTGACGACAAATACAAACAATGGTCTGTCGAAAAATATTCATCCATTGACTCACTTTTAACGGCAGTCGAAAACAACACTGTTTCAGCTGTACTTGTTTCGTTGACAGATTTACAGACTAAAACGAGTTTGATTGCACATCCTAAGCTTTCAATATTGCAAGACTTTGACGTTGAAGTTCCCGCAAGTCTTGGTGTTTCCAACCTTACCTGCAATCAGCATATCGTAAGCCTTTTGAACAAGACAATCCAAAATGTAACACTTACAAATTCGGAACTTGAAAGGAAAGTCTACACATTAAATCATATATATGTTCCGACTGTAAAAGATATGTTGAAAACAAACAAGCAATGGATATTTATAATATTGCTTGTTATAATCGCGATAATCGTATTCATAAAATGGCGTGAATATTATTACAAAAAACTTCTGCATACGGACACACTTACGCAAATTCCGAATAAGCAGTATTTTATGAAAACGGCTGAAAAAATATTGGATAACAACAGCGATAAATCATACTTACTCACATCGCTTGACGTAAGAAACTTCAAACTTATAAACGAACGTTTCGGTCACATAGTCGGCGACCAGACGCTTATGAACATTGCTAAGAATATAAAATCAAAATTCCACAAAAACGGACTTTACGCACGTTCGCAAAGTGACAGTTTCTTAATTCTCGTTGAGGACACTTCACAAAACCGCGAACTTTTAAAGAGCCTTGTGGACTTGGATATTTCAATACATAACACAACAAATTATAAAGTACCGCTAAAAATCGGTGTTTGCCCTATTCCGCGTTACAATCCCGCTTTGAGCCTGTCACTTTACATTGACAGAGCAAATATTGCCAAAAAGTACCCATCAGCGCGAAATACAAATTATATCTGCTATTTCACGGACGATATGAACAAAAAACTTAATATGAAAAATATGATTGAAAGTGAAATGGTCCGTGCATTGAGCAAGGGTGAATTTGTCGTTTACTATCAGCCGAAATACGAGCTTGCAAATGATACAATCATCGGTGCGGAGGCGCTTGTGCGTTGGAATCACAAGGAAAAGGGCATTATTTCACCGGGCGTATTTATCCCTGTTTTTGAGCGCAACGGCTTTATTGTTGACCTTGATTTCTATGTATATGAACAGGTTTTGAAAATGCAAAAACATCGCCTTGATATGGGTAAAAAGGTTATTCCTATTTCAATGAACGTTTCAAGATGTCACCTTTCGGATACGAATTTTGTTGACAAGCTTGAGGCGGTTGTCGCAAAGTACAAAGTGCCTAAGCAGTATATTGAAATGGAAATTACAGAAAGTATATTCAGTCAAGAGGACAGCTCGGCAATCGCACTTATATACAATTTGAAAGAACACGGTTTTACAATATCAATGGACGACTTCGGAAGTGGTTACTCATCGCTTAACCTGCTTAGAAAAGTGCAGATTGATACACTTAAAATTGACAAGGTATTTATCGACAGTACTGAAGATGTTCAGCGAAGTCAAGTTATTGTTGAGGAAATTATTAATATGGCATCAAAAATTCACGTTAAAACAATCTGCGAGGGTGTCGAAACACAAAGTCAACGTGATTTCTTAAAAAATGCAGGCTGTAATATGGTTCAGGGTTATTTCTATTCTAAACCATTGCCGTATGAGGATTTTTCCGATTTACTTAATTCGTCAAAATGAACATTGACATAATTAAATATATATGCTAAGATAATAAACAGCAAGGGGGCTTTTTACAGTCCCTTTTTATCTATAATAAAAAGGAGTATAAGAAAATGGCAAAAATTCAGATGAAAACACCGCTTGTCGAAATGGACGGCGACGAAATGACAAGAATCATATGGAAGATGATTAAGGATATTCTTCTTACACCTTACATAGACTTAAAAACTGAATACTATGATTTGGGGCTTGAACGCAGAAACGAAACTAACGACCAAGTTACAGTTGACAGCGCGAATGCAACAAAGAAATACGGTGTTGCGGTTAAGTGTGCGACAATCACACCTAACGCTGCAAGAATGACAGAATATGACCTAAAGGAAATGTGGAAATCTCCTAACGGTACTATCCGTGCCATGCTTGACGGTACAGTTTTCAGAACACCTATTCTTGTTAAGGGTATCACTCCTTACATTCCGACTTGGACAAAACCTATAACAATCGCACGTCACGCATACGGCGATATTTATAAGAACGTCGAAATGCAGGTTAAAGCCGGCAGTAAAGCTGAGCTTGTTTGCACAGACAAGGACGGAAAAGAAACTCGTGAGTTGATTTACGATTTCAGCAACGAGGACGGTATTATTCAAGGTGTTCATAACAGAGATGAATCTATTGCCAGCTTTGCAAAAGCATGTTTCAACTATGCTCTTGATATGAAGAAAGATATTTGGTTTGCAACAAAGGACACAATTTCAAAGAAATATGACCATCGTTTCAAGGATATATTCCAAGAAATCTATGATAACGAATATAAAGAAAAGTTTGAGGCAGCCGGTATCGAATACTTCTATACATTGATTGATGACGCGGTTGCAAGAGTTATCCGTTCAAACGGCGGATATATTTGGGCTTGTAAGAACTATGACGGTGACGTTATGTCGGATATGGTTGCGACAGCTTACGGCTCACTTGCTATGATGACATCAGTACTTGTATCACCTGACGGTGTTTATGAGTATGAAGCTGCTCACGGTACTGTTCAAAGACATTACTACAAGCATTTAAAGGGCGAAAAAACTTCAACAAACTCTGTTGCAACATTGTTTGCTTGGACAGGCGCACTTCGTAAGAGAGGCGAAATGGACGGCCTTGACGACCTAATCAAGTTTGCTGATAATCTTGAAAAAGCTACAATCCAAACAATCGAAGAAGGCGTTATGACAGGCGACCTTGCCGCTCTTTCAACTCTTGAAAATAAGCAAAAGGTTGATACGGAAGAATTCTTACTTGCAGTAAACGAAAGATTGCAAAAGTTAATGTAATTTAAGACAAACAAAAACGACTGTTTTGAAACAGTCGTTTTTTTATATCTTTATGTAACCTAACTTTACTAACATATTCATACAATCAACCACAGCGGCAAAATATACGGTACGTAATCTTACATTATCAATACCCTGTATGTTTTCAAAAAAATACTGTATACGCTCCTCATATCCTTCAGGTATACCTTTTCCGCCGTCATAATAATGGTGAAACATATCCGAAAGAGTTGCACTGAGTTTGTTAAATACCTTGTTATATTTACTGTCGTTGCCCTCAAGATGTAACATTGCCACTTCAATACGCTCGTCAAAAAATTGGTCATTAAATCCAAAAATCTCTTCCATAATACAAACCTCCATAAAAAAAGTGCGTGGCAAAACCACGCACTAAAAACGCAGCTTTGCTTGTATTCTTGCGACAGAAATTACACCAAATCAGTATATATCAAAGAAAGCTTACGTTTTTTACTAACGTAAACTGATTTGGTATTAAATATTCATTTCTATCGCAAAATTATTATATCACACTTTTCTATTTTTGTAAACACAAAAAAGACGGTTCATACGAACCGTCTTAATATACAATTAATTAGTCTACAAGCTCAAGAATTGCCATAGGTGCACTGTCACCGCGACGAGGACCTGTTTGGTAAATTCTTGTGTAACCGCCGTTTCTGTCAGCGTACTTAGGAGCTATTTCAGAGAAAACCTTTGTTACAACGTCTTCTTTTGTGATAAACTCCAATGCCTGACGACGAGAATGTAGTGTATTTGTCTTACCAAGAGTAATCATTTTCTCTGCCATGCTCTGAGTTTCTTTCGCTCTTGTTAAAGTAGTTTCAATTCTGCCATTTTCCAAGAAGCTTGTTACAAGGTTACGCAACATAGCTTTTCTTTGGTCTGTTGGGCGATTTAACTTTCTTGTTCCCGGCATTACTGTTACCTCCTATTAATCTTCTTCTTTTTTAAGGTAAAGACCTAAACCATTCAATTTGTTTATGACTTCTTCAAGCGACTTTCTACCAAGGTTTCTAACCTTCATCATATCTTCTTCAGATTTGTTTGTAAGGTCTTCAACCGTGTTAATACCAGCACGCTTTAAGCAGTTATATGAACGAACTGATAAATCAAGTTCCTCGATAGTCATTTCAAGAACCTTTTCCTTCTTGTTCTCTTCCTTTTCAACGATGATTTCAGTATTCTTAGCGTCATCTGAAAGGTCTACGAACAATGAAAGTAGGTCGTTCATTATCTTAGCAGCCAAAGACACAGCCTCATCAGGCTTAATTGTTCCGTTTGTCCATAGCTCAACTGCCAACTGTTCTCTATCTGTATATTGACCTACACGAGTGTTTTCTACTGTATAATTAACCTTCGTTACAGGAGTATAGATAGAATCCACAGGGATTACTCCGATTACCGGCTGCATTGCTTGCTTGTTCTTATCAGCACTTACATAGCCTCTGCCCTTTGATAGAGTAATCTCAATATAAAGATTTGCATCATCATTAAGTGTTGCGATATGAAGATCCGGATTAAAAATCTCAACATCATCGTCACGCTTTATGTCACCTGCTGTAATTTCCTGTGCGCCCTTTGCCTCGATGTAAACAGTCTTTGGAAGATCAACGTGAATCTTCAAAGCAAGCTTTTTAATGTTAAGTATAAGCTCTGTAACATCTTCTGTAACACCGGGTACAGTTGAAAATTCGTGCTGCACACCTTCAATTTTAATTGAAGTAGCAGCCGCACCAGGCAATGATGAAAGTAAAATTCTGCGTAGTGAGTTACCAAGAGTTGTGCCGTAACCGCGCTCAAGAGGAGATACAACGAATTTGCCGTATCTGCCGTCGTCACTCATTTCAACGCATTCTATATTAGGCTTTTCCATTTCTATCATTTCAGAACCCTCCTTCATAATTAGAGATGACTTCGGAGCAGTCTAAGCTCCGAAATCTCTCGAAAAAACATATATATATATCCACGTACCGAGGGTAACATATAATTATTTAGAATAAAGTTCGACGATAAGGTGTTCCTCAACTTCGTAGTCGATGTCATCTCTTGCAGCCAATGTGATAACCTTACCTGTAAGTGTATTCTTATCCATTGAAAGCCACTTTGGAACAACCCTGTTTGCGTTTGTTTCAACGATTTCCTTAATTCTAACAGAGTTCTTACTCTTTTCTCTAACTGCTATTACATCACCCGGCTTAACAAGGTATGACGGAATATCAACCTTTTGACCGTTTACTGTGATATGACCGTGATTAACAATTTGTCTTGCTTCACGTCTTGTATTAGCCAAACCTAATCTGAAAACAACATTGTCAAGTCTTGACTCAAGGATTTGAAGCAACATTTCACCTGTGATGCCCTGTTTCTTTGTAGCCATTACATAGTACTTTCTGAATTGCTTCTCAAGTACACCGTATATAAACTTAACCTTTTGCTTTTCATTAAGCTGCAAGCCATATTCAGACTGCTTTTTTCTGCCTTGCTTTGGGTTTCTGTTTGACGACTTATCAATACCCATTGTTGCAGGGTTAATGCCCAAAGTCTTGCATCTCTTTAACACTGGTTGTCTGTTTATTGCCATGTTAATTTTTCCTCCTTTACAATAATATACAAATCAGACTCTTCTTCTCTTTGGTGGTCTACAACCGTTATGAGGAATAGGAGTTACGTCCTTAATCATTGTAACATCAAGACCTGTTGCTTGAAGTGCTCTGATTGCAGCTTCTCTACCTGCACCAGGGCCCTTAACGTAAACTTCTACTGTCTTCATTCCATGTTCCATAGCTGCCTTAGCTGCTGTTTCTGCAGCTGTTTGAGCAGCGAAAGGTGTGCTCTTTCTTGAGCCGCGGAAGCCTAAACCGCCGGCACTTGCCCAAGATATAGCATTACCAGCTGTATCTGTAATTGTAACTATTGTATTGTTGAAAGTTGAACGGATATGAGCCGCGCCTTTTTCAATATTCTTTCTATCACGACGTCTTGTACGTGTAGTCTTCTTTGCTACCTTAGCCATTTAGCTTAGTCCCTCCTTTATTTCTTCTTACCTGCAATCGCTCTTGCAGGACCCTTACGGGTTCTTGCATTGTTCTTTGTGTTTTGTCCTCTTACAGGAAGACCTCTTCTGTGACGGATACCTCTGTAACATCCGATTTCCATAAGTCTCTTGATGTCAAGAGCCAACTGTCTTCTAAGGTCACCTTCAACTGTGTATTCAGCGTCGATAACTTCTCTTAGCTTACTTACATCTGCTTCTGTAAGATCCTTTACTCTTGTGTCTGGGTTTATACCTGTTTGAGATAGAATCTTTTGAGAACTCTTTAGTCCAATGCCGTATATATAGGTAAGACCAATCTCTACTCTCTTTTCTCTAGGTAAGTCAACACCTGCTATTCTTGCCATACTTTTCTACACCTCCATTAAAAGATATCATCAAAAAATTTTTATAGTGTTGTATTAAAACTCATTCAGGCTGTTCGCCTGAACAAGTCATAAACAAATTTTAATGCAGTGCTTTTCACTGCGTTTTGCAAAATAATATATAAATTAGTATCCTGTGATATAACCTCTCGGCTATTTTAATCAGTTCAGATTTGAGTGCAGTCCAAAGCTTCTTTCAAACTGCCGTGTACTTAGTGTACACAAAGTTCGAAAAAGGTTCGGAATGTGCAAAATATGGACTGATTAACCCTGTTTTTGCTTATGCTTTGGGTTCTCACAAATAACCATTACTTTGCCTTTTCTCTTTATGATTTTGCACTTTTCGCAAATTGGTTTTACTGACGGACGTACTTTCATATCTATTACCTCCTTGTCGTCACTTATCTGACCGAAGTAAATTATTTACTTCTCCATGTAATTCTGCCCTTATCAAGATCATAAGGACTCATTTCAAGAGTTACCTTATCTCCCGGTAGAATTTTTATGAAATTCATTCTCAGTTTGCCTGAAATATGTGCTGTAACCTGGTGCCCATTTTCAAGCTCAACTCTAAACTGTGCGTTAGGCAAGTTTTCAACAACTTTACCTTCAACTTCTATAACATCTTGCTTAGACATATGTTATAAACCTCCTTTAGATACGCTTTCAGGTTTAATTAAACTCCGCTAATGCTTTTCGCACCTCTGAATTTGTAACCTTACCCGCAGTTGCAAGTTTGTTACTTACAAAATCCGAAACAGAGTTTGTACCCTGAAGGTGCTTGAGCTTTTTCTTTTTCGGGTGATCCACTTTTCGCAATTCACCGTTTGCAAGATAAACAAAATCGCCTTCTCTTGAAAGGACGATGAACAAATCACCCTTGTCACGTCCCGCAATGGAACGCACGATTGAACCCTCTATAATTTCCATATAATACTCCTAAAGTGTTAATATTTCACACCCGTCTTTTGTAATCAATACGGTGTTTTCATAGTGGGCTGACAAACTTCCGTCATCAGTTACAACTGTCCAATCATCATCAAGTACCGCAACATTATAATCACCTGCATTAACCATAGGTTCAATAGCAATTGTCATACCTGCGGCAAGCTTTACGCCATGACCGGCTTTGCCAAAATTCGGTACGCTCGGATCTTCATGAAGATTACGACCAATTCCATGACCGACAAGGTCACGCACTACGCTGTAACCATGCGATTCAACATACTGCTGAATTGCTGACGAAACATCGCCTAATTTGGCACCGTGCTTTACATATTTAATTCCCTCAAAAAAACTTTGACGTGTAACGTCTATAAGATTTTGTGCCTCGTCCGAAATCTTTCCGACTCCGAATGTTCTTGCGGCATCACTGTGCCATCCGTCAAGTATAGCGCCCATATCAATGCTGATTATGTCGCCCTCTTTCAAAATGGCTCTCTTACTTGGAATTCCGTGAACAACCTCGTCATTGATTGACGCACAAATTGTTCCCGGGAAACCGTTATAATTAAGGAAATTAGGTTTTGCACCTTGTGATATAATAAAATCATATGCGATTTTATCAAGCTGCGCCGTTGTTACACCCGGTTTGATGTGCTTCTCAAGAAGCTCAAGCGCACCTTTTGTAACCTTTGCTGACGCACGCATTTTTTCGACTTGTTTTGCTGATTTAATAGTTATCATAACTCACACCTCAAGTCCCAAAGCCTTAGCAACATTGCTTGTTGTATCTTCAAGCTTATCCTCGCCCTTTGCAGTAACAAGAAGTCCAAGCTTTTCATAATACGCTTTTATCGGCTCTGTCTGTTCGTGATAAACATTAAGTCTGTTCTTGATTGTTTCAGGAACATCATCGGCGCGCTGAATAAGTTCGCCTTTACATTTATCACATATTCCTTCAGTTTCAGGCTTGTTTGATATGATATTGTACGGTGCTCCGCACTTTGAGCATTCACGTCTTGATGACAAACGCTCGATTATTGCCTCATCGGCAACTTCAAGAGAAAGCACTTTATCAATTTTTACGCCCGATTCTGTCAATGCCTCAGCCTGAGCTGTTGTGCGAGGGAATCCGTCAAGGATAAATCCCTTTGCACAATCAGGCTTTTGCAATCTTTCTTTTACTATAGAAACAATTACGTCATCCGGAACAAGTTTTCCATCATTGATATACTTTTCAGCAATCTTTCCGATTTCTGACTGTTCCTTGATGGCGGTTCTCAGCATAACACCCGTTGAAATTGTGTTTATATCCAATCTCTTAGATAAAATTTCGCCTTGAGTGCCTTTTCCTGCCCCCGGAGGGCCCATTAATACCAAATTCATACTAAATACCGCCTTTCCTGAAATTATTCAAGGAAACCTTTATAATGACGCATTGTCATTTGTGATTCAATTTGTCTGACAGTTTCAAGAGCAACACCTTCCATAATTAGAAGTGATGTACCGCCGATTTGAAGTGCCGTTACATTGAATATCGCACCGACAATTACAGGTAGGATTGCAATAATTGCAAGGAAGAATGCACCTACAAGATTTAATCTTGAAGAAATCTTTCCTATATAATCGCTTGTCGGCTTACCAGGTCTGATACCCGGAATGTATCCTCCACTCTTCTTCATATTATTTGCAAGTTCAATCGGATTGAACTGAATTGAAGAATAGAAATATGTGAAGAATAGTATAAGCAACGCATAAAGAATTGCGTATACAAGACTGGTCCACCATGCTGACGCATAGCCGGCTGATAAACAACCAAGGATATAATATCCAAGACCGGCTGTCGGCATATTACCGCCTGAAACCAATCTTACGATTGTTGCAGGGAATGCCATGATTGAAGATGCAAAGATGATCGGCATAACGCCGCCTGCTGCAACTTTAATCGGAATGTTTGTGCTTTGTCCGCCGTACATTTTTCTTCCTACAACACGCTTAGCGTACTGAACCGGAATTCTTCTTTCAGCCTCTGAGAAGAATACAACGAACGTGATAGCAGCTATTGCCACAACAATGATGGCAGCTACGAATATAAGACCCTTTGCATTTACGCCTGCTCCCAAGAATTGATTATAAATTCCGTATGCAGCTGATGGTATTCTTGATACGATACCTGCAAAGATAATTAGTGATACGCCGTTTCCAAGTCCCTTTTCTGTAATAAGTTCACCCAACCAGATAATAAATGCTGTACCGGCTGTGAATGTAAGAACTATTACGAAAAATGTTAAAACGCTTGGATTTTTGATTGCGTCAAGACCGTTTGTAACGCTCATATTGTAAAGTGTTACATAAAGTCCGGCACCTTGTATGAATGCCAACGCAATACCAAGGTATCTTGTAATCTTGTTAATTTTCTTTCTGCCCTCAAGACCTTCTTTAGCCAGACGCTCAAGAGAAGGTATTGCGACAGTAAGAAGTTGAACGATAATAGATGCGTTGATGTATGGTGAAACACCCATTGCCATAACTGTTGCGTTTGAGAACGCACCACCTGTGAATACATCGAACAAGCTGAACAAGTCAGTTCCGCCGTTTCCAAGGAACGCTTGCATAGCGTCAGCTGTCAGATACGGTACAGGAATATGTGCACCGAATCTGAAAACTATAAGCATCATTAATGTAAATAGAATTCTGCGACGTAGGTCCGGAATTTTCCAAGCATTCTTTAGTGTCTGTAACACGATTACATCACCTCAGCCTTTCCGCCTGCCTTTTCTATTTTTTCCTTTGCAGAAGCGCTCATCTTAGCCACCTTTACAGTAAGCTTTTTGTTAAGCTCACCTCTGCCAAGTATTTTAACACCGTCAAGTGTTTTGCTGATTATACCGTTTGCCTTTAGTGTTTCTGCTGTAACTTCTGCTCCGTCCTCAAGCTTATTAAGCTCCTCAACGTTAACAGCAACATACTGCTTTGCAAATATATTCTTAAATCCACGCTTAGGAAGTCTTCTGTATAATGGCATTTGACCACCTTCAAAGCCCGGTCTAACGCCACCGCCACTTCTTGCGTTTTGTCCTTTATGACCTTTTCCCGAAGTTTTACCTGTACCGCTTCCGATACCTCTGCCCACTCTCTTAGGAGCGAACTTTGAACCTTCAGCAGGTTGCAATTCGTTTAAGTTCATTTGCTACACCTCCTTACTAATTAGTTTTCTTCAACTGTTACAAGGTGAGATACCTTGTTAATCATTCCTCTGATTTGAGGTGTGTCATTGTGTTCAACAACACTTCTTATTTTCTTTAGTCCAAGAGCTTCAACAGTAGCGATTTGGTCTTTCTTTCTGCCGATTGTACTCTTAACTAATGTAATTTTTAGCTTAGCCATATTACTGTGTGCCTCCTTATTAACCTCTGATTTGGTCTACAGTCTTGCCTCTTAGCTTAGCAACTTCTTCAGGCTGCTTTAACTCTGACAATCCCTGTATAGTAGCACTAACTACGTTTCTCTTGTTATTTGATCTCAAGCTCTTTGCTCTGATGTCTTTAACACCTGCAAGTTCAAGAACCGCACGAGCAGCACCACCTGCAAGCACACCAGTACCTTGTGCAGCCGGCTTAAGAAGAACCTTACCTGCACCTGAAATACCAACAACTTCATGAGTAATTGTTGAACCTACAAGAGGAACAGAAATCAAATTCTTCTTTGCGCTTTCAATACCTTTTCTGATTGCGTCAGGTATTTCAGCAGACTTACCTTGACCGAAGCCAACGTGACCATTTCTGTCACCAACAACGACCAAAGCGCTGAATCTCATTGTTCTACCGCCTTTAACAGTCTTAGCAACACGGTTGATTGCTACGACATTTTCCTCAAGCTCTAAAGCTTCTACGTCTATTCTTTCAGCCACTTATCTCTTCCTCCTTCTATTAGAATTCC
The DNA here is from genome assembly GCF_020687385.1 of Hominilimicola fabiformis. Taxonomy (NCBI): domain Bacteria; kingdom Bacillati; phylum Bacillota; class Clostridia; order Eubacteriales; family Oscillospiraceae; genus Hominilimicola; species Hominilimicola fabiformis. The sequence goes on along the minus strand of NZ_JAJEQM010000003.1, from coordinate 173,077 downwards.
AAGCCGCCTTCTCTTGCGCCTTCTGCAAGAGCAGCAACTCTGCCGTGATATACATATCCGCCTCTGTCGAATACTACTGCTTTAATGCCTGCTGCAAGAGCCTTTTCAGCCACTTTCTGACCGATTGCCTTTGCACCTTCAACGTTTCCGCCGTAGCCTTCAAATTCTTTGTCCATGCTTGATGCTGAAACAAGTGTAACACCCTTTACATCATCAATAACCTGAGCATATATATGTTTTGCACTTCTGAATACGTTTAGACGAGGTCTCTCCGCTGTGCCGGAGATGTTCTTTCTAACTCTTGCGTGGCGTCTAACTCTAGCCGCTTTTGTATCTATCTTCTTAATCATTTAAGAACACTCCTTTCAATTATTTCTTCTTAGCTCCTGTTTTACCTTCTTTACGTCTGATGTGTTCATCAACGTACTTAATACCCTTACCCTTGTATGGTTCAGGCTGTCTGTACTCTCTAATCTTCGCTGCTGTTGCACCAACGTCTTCTTTGTTGGCACCTTTAACGATGATTTTGTTTGGAGCAGGAACTTCGATTGTTACGCCTTCCTTTGCTTCATACAAAACAGGATGTGAGTAACCAAGACTCAAGTTAAGAGTCTTGCCTTGCATTGCAGCTCTGTAACCAACACCGTTGATTTCAAGCTCTTTTGTAAAGCCTTCTGTAACACCGATAACCATATTGTTTACAAGTGTTCTTGTAAGACCGTGCAATGACTTGTGCATCTTATCTTCTGAAGGACGCTCTACTGTGATAACTCCATCGTTAAGCTTAACGATCATATCAGGATGAAGTTGTCTTGAAAGTGTGCCGTTCTTACCTTTTACTGTGATTTCGTTTGTATCACTGATCTTTACCTCAACTCCGGCAGGAACAGTGATAGGTAACTTACCTATTCTTGACATAGGGATTTTTCCTCCTTAACTTAAATTTGCTCTGTTTTACACACAGCCGTGTGTTTCCACAGGTTTTCAGTTATTTTTTTATTAATATTAATTACCAGATGTAAGCAAGTACTTCGCCGCCAACGTGCTGCTTTCTTGCTTCCTTATCTGTCATAATACCCTTTGATGTTGAAACGATTGCGATACCAAGACCCTTAAGAACTCTTGGAAGTTCGTCAACGCTTGCGTAGAATCTAAGACCAGGCTTAGAAACTCTCTTAAGACCGCTTATAACTCTTTCCTTGTTAGGTCCGTATTTCAAAGTAATTCTGATAACGCCTTGTTTACCGTCTTCGATTACTTGAAAATCTTTTATATAACCCTCATCATTAAGGATTTCAACAATCGCCTTCTTCATGTTTGAAGCAGGAACATCGACTGTTTCATGCTTTGATGAGCTTGCATTTCTGATTCTTGTAAGCAAATCTGCGATTGGATCAGTTATTTGCATTTATTTTACCTCCTTACGCTCTCACAAACCGCAAGCGGTTTGCCTTATGCTACGGTATTTGATGTCTCGCATCAAATACCTGCTTCAGCTATAACTTGCTGTGCAAGTCACTTTACCTCTTTCGGATTTTTGTAAGTCCGAATTTTATCATATATCTAAAAATCAATTCGTTTCTTATAAGAAACGCTCGATTTTACCAGCTTGCTTTTCTTACGCCAGGGATTTGACCTTTGTAAGCCAATTCTCTAAAGCATATACGGCAAATACCAAACTTTCTAAGGTAAGCATGCGGTCTGCCGCAAATCTTACATCTTGTATAAGCTTGTGTTGAATACTTAGGTTGTTTCTGTTGTTTTAAAACCATTGCTTTCCTTGCCATGTTAAATCCTCCTTTTTAACTATGAACGGAACGGAGCGCCCATTAACTTTAGAAGTTCACGAGCTTCTTCGTCTGTCTGTGCAGTTGTGACAATGTTGATGTCCATACCTCTGATTTTGTCAATCTTATCATAGTCAATTTCAGGGAATATAAGCTGTTCCTTAATACCAACAGAATAGTTACCTCTACCGTCGAAACCGTTAGGGTTGATACCTCTAAAGTCTCTTACACGTGGAAGAGCAACATTGAAAAATCTGTCTAAGAATTCATACATCTTGTCAGCTCTAAGTGTTACTTTACAGCCGATATTCATTCCTTCTCTTAACTTGAAGTTCGCAACTGACTTCTTAGCCTTTGTTATAATAGGCTTTTGACCTGTTATAGCAGCCAAATCTCCGCAAGCAGCCTCGATTGCCTTAGGGTTGTCTTTAGCTTCACCCATACCGATATTTATAACGATCTTGTCGAGCTTAGGGATTTGCATTGTACTTTTATAGCTGAACTTCTCCATAAGAGCCGGAGCAACTTCTTTATTATATTTATCTTGCATTCTACTCATTGTTAGAATCTTCCTCCTCTCGAAAATTAATCGTTAAGTTCTGCATTACACTTCTTGCAGTATCTCATCTTTGAACCGTCATCAAGAACCTTAACACCTGTTCTTGCAGCTTTACCGCACTTTGAGCAAACTCTCATTACGTTTGATGCGTCGATTGGCATTTCCTTATGGATAATACCGCTTTCCTGACCTTGAACTCTTGCCTTTTGATGTCTCTTAGCAACAGCAACGCCTTCAACGATTACCTTACCGTCAGCCGGAATAGCTGTGATAATCTTGCCCTCTTTACCTTTATCTTTGCCGGCGATAACTTTTACAGTGTCGCCTCTTTTTACATGCATCTTTTTCATTGTATCAATTATCCTCCTTAATTAAAGAACTTCCGGAGCCAATGATAGTATCTTCATGTACTCTTTATCTCTAAGCTCTCTTGCAACAGGGCCAAAAATACGAGTACCTCTTGGGTTTTTGTCATCTTTTACGATAACTGCTGCGTTCTCATCAAATCTGATGTATGAACCGTCAGCACGCTTTGACTCTTTAACCGTTCTGACTACAACAGCTTTTACAACGTCACCTTTTTTTACAACGCCGCCCGGTGTTGCCTTCTTGACACTGCAAATGATTTCGTCGCCAACTGCTGCATATCTTTTCTTACTGCCGCCCATAACTCGGATACACATAACTTCCTTTGCGCCAGTGTTATCAGCCACTTTTAAAAGTGTTTGTTGTTGAATCATTAAAACTTCCTCCTTACGCTTCACAAATCGCAAGCGATTTGCTTACTACAACTTGCAAAGCAAGTTGTTCCACTCTTTCCGGGAACGCTATATTACTTAACTTTTTCTACTATTTCAACGAGTCTCCATCTCTTGTCCTTTGATAGAGGTCTTGTTTCCATAACCTTTACCTTATCGCCGATAGAGCATACGTTTTCTTCATCATGTGCCTTTAGTTTGTAAGTTCTCTTAACGATCTTACCATAAAGCGGATGCTTTTTATTTTCTTCAATAGCAACAACGATTGTCTTATCCATCTTATTGCTGATTACTTTACCGATCTTAACCTTACGGCTGTTTCTTTCTTCCACAGATAAGTGCCTCCTTCCGCACGTTTCTAATAATCTTCTATCTGCTCAATTTGTACCTGTCAAACAAGTACCGGCATTACATCGCACTGCCTTGTAGTTCTCTTTCATGAATGATGGTTAAAATACGAGCGATAGTCTTCTTTACATCACCAATTCTCTTTGGATTTTCTAATTGGTTAATAGCATTCTGAAATCTCAAGTTGAAAAGCTCTTGCTTGCTTTCTGCAAGTTTTTCTTCCAATTCAGCTGTTGATAAATCTCTTAGCTCATTTACTTTCATTCTTATTCACCATCCTCTGCTTGACGTTTTACAAACTTACACTTGATTGGTAGTTTGTGCATAGCAAGACGCATAGCCTCTCTTGCTACTTCTTCACTTACGCCTGCCATTTCAAAAAGCACTCTGCCAGGCTTAACTACTGCTACCCAATACTCTGGAGCACCCTTACCTGAACCCATTCGAGTTTCAGCAGGTTTTCTTGTTACCGGCTTATCAGGGAATATCTTAATCCAAACCTGACCGCCACGCTTTGTATATCTTGTCATAGCTATACGGGCTGCTTCAATCTGTCTTGAAGTAATCCATGCCGGCTCAAGAGCCTGAAGGCCGAACTCGCCGTGTGATACAACGTTACCACGTGTTGCCTTACCCTTCATTCTGCCACGCATAACTCTTCTGTATTTAACTCTCTTTGGTAACAACATGATTATCTGCCTCCCTTCGGTCTTCTATCGCCGCGTCTTCTGTTATCGCGTCTGTTATTGTCAGCCGCTTGTTGAGCAGCTTCCTTTCTTCTGCCGTCAGCAACGTTTAGGATTTCACCTTTGTAAATCCAAACCTTAACGCCAAGAATACCGTATGTTGTATGAGCTTCAGCGAAACCATAGTCAATATCAGCTCTCAATGTCTGTAGAGGAATTGTACCCTCGTGATATTGTTCTGTTCTTGCGATTTCAGCACCGCCTACACGACCTGCAACTGCAGTCTTGATACCCTTAACGCCAAGACGCATTGCTCTGCCCATAACTTGCTTCATTGCACGTCTGAATGAAATTCTTCTTTCAAGCTGTGCAGCAATGTTTTCAGCAACAAGCTGTGCATTTGTATCAGGAGTCTTAACCTCCATGATGTTTACGTTAACAGTCTTTGAAGTAAGCTTTTCGATTTGAGCCTTTAGCTTATCGATTTCAGCACCGCCTCTACCGATGATGATACCAGGCTTAGCAGCATGAATTGTGATAAACACTTTATTCTGCTTTCTTTCAATACCGATCTTAGCAACACCTGCATCATAGCAAGCCTTCTTAACGAACTTTCTTATATTATAATCTTCAACCAACTGGTCTCCGAAATCTTTTTTACCTGCAATCCACTTAGAATCCCAATCTTTTATAACTCCGACTCTAAGTCCGTGTGGATTAACTTTTTGTCCCATGAGTGAACCTCCTTTTCGATTAGTCTTCCATTTCCTTTAATACTAAAGTGATATGGCTGGTTCTCTTTAAAATCTTGAACGCTCTGCCTTGAGCATGAGGCTGAATTCTCTTTAAAGTAGGACCTTGTGTTGCGTAACATTCTGCAACGTATAACTTATTCTTATCCATATCATGATTGTTCTCTGCGTTTGCAATCGCTGACGCAAGAAGCTTTGTCAAATACTCGCTTGCTGCTTTAGGTGTGTTGTTTAGAATACCCATTGCAACGTTAGCAGGCTTGTTTCTTATTAGATCAAGCACTATCTTAACCTTTCTAGGTGAAATACGAGCATATCTTAACACTGCACGTGCTTCCATGTGGATTCCTCCTTTTGCAATATTAGTAACGGGATTTAACATCCCTCTGTAAATCTTATTTCTTTGCTTCTAAGCAATATCATAGATATTACTTAGAAGTTTTAGCTCCGGCATGACCTTTGTATGTTCTTGTAGGAGCGAATTCGCCAAGTCTGTGGCCTACCATGTCCTCACTGATGAATACAGGAACATGCTTTCTGCCATCATGCACTGCGATTGTGTGTCCAACCATTTCTGGGAAAATTGTGGAAGCTCTTGACCATGTCTTTACGACCTTCTTTTCATTAGCTGCGTTCATAGCGTCAATTCTCTTCATAAGACGCTCTTCAACGAAAGGTCCTTTCTTAAGTGATCTGCCCATTAAATCTTCCTCCTTTCAATCTATATCAAAATTAAATATCTATTATTTAGCGTTTCTTCTCTTAACGATGAACTTGTCAGTTCTGTTCTTAGTCTTTCTTGTCTTAAGACCAAGTGCTGGTTTACCCCAAGGAGTAACCGGTGCAGGACGACCGATTGGTGACTTACCTTCACCACCACCGTGAGGGTGATCGTTAGGGTTCATAACAACACCACGAACTGTCGGTCTCCAACCCATGTGACGCTTTCTTCCGGCTTTACCGATAGATACGTTTTCATGCTGTTGGTTACCTACAACACCGATAGTTGCTTTACAATCAAGTCTGATCATTCTAACTTCGCCGCTTGGAAGTCTAACCTGTGCATAGTCGCCTTCCTTAGCCATAAGCTGTGCACTGTTACCTGCACTTCTTACAAGCTGAGCGCCCTTTCCAGGATACAATTCAATGTTATGAATTAGTGTACCAACCGGAATATCTTTTATAAACAATGCGTTACCCGGCTTAATATCTGCACCTTCGCCCGATACTACGACGTCACCGTCTGTAAGACCGATAGGAGCGATGATGTAAGCCTTTTCGCCGTCTTCATATTGAACAAGAGCGATATTGGCACTTCTGTTCGGATCGTATTCAACACCGATAACTGTTGCCGGCATACCGTCTTTATTTCTCTTAAAGTCAATAATTCTGTACTTTCTTCTGTTGCCGCCGCCTCTATGACGAACAGTGATTCTACCGTATGAGTTTCTGCCGGCGTGCTTGTCTTTCTTAGCAAGAAGTGAACGCTCCGGTGACTTCTTTGTGATTTCAGCGAAGTCTGAAACTGTCATAAATCTTCTGGCAGGCGAAGTAGGATTATACTTTTTAATAGCCATTATCCTTTACTCTCCTTATCTATAAATTAATAACGATTAAATATCGAAGAATTCGATAGTTTTGCTGTCAGCTGTAAGAGTAACGATAGCCTTTTTCCATGAAGGACGTCTTCCTTCGTTTCTGCCCATTCTCTTAACCTTACCAAGAACATTCATTGTGTTTACCTTAGCAACCTTAACGCCGAATGCTTCTTCAACAGCTTTCTTTATTTCAACCTTGTTCACAGTCTTTGGAACTTCAAAGGTATATCTCTTAATCTCGTTACCTTCTCTGTCTAAAACAGTTTCCATGCTGCGTTCAGAGATGATTGGTCTTCTTAGAATATCAAATGAATTCATTATGCAAGCACCTCCTCAATCTTTGCAATGGCATCCTTTGAAACGATGAATGCATCGTTGTTAAGAACGTCATATGTGTTAAGTGTACCAACGTGAGTCGGTGTAACACCCTTAATGTTTCTTGCTGATTTGTAAACCTTTTCATCAGCATCTGCTGTAACGATAAGAGCCTTTGAATTAACGTCAAGTCCCTTTAGAAGAGCTACGATCTTAGCAGTCTTGATTTCGTCAACAGCAAGTTCATCTATAACAAATATTTTGTAATCAGCATACTTAGCTGAAAGAGCACTCTTAAGAGCGATTCTCTTAATCTTCTTGTTTACGCTGAATCTGTAACTTCTTGGCTTTGGACCAAGTGCTACGCCACCGCCAGTCCACTGTGGAGCACGGATACTACCTTGTCTTGCACGACCTGTACCCTTTTGTCTCCAAGGCTTAATACCGCCGCCACGAACTTCTGTACGTGTCTTTGTAGACTGTGTGCCTTGTCTTTGGTTTGCAAGATAGTTAACAACTACCTGATGCAAAACTGATTTATTCACTTCAGCAGCAAAGATAGCATCTGATACTTCCATATCGCCTGTCTTTGTGCCTTCCATGTTATATAAAGCCACTTTAGCCATTATATTTCCTCCTTTCCAATAACCTCGATTATGCCTTTACGCTGTTTCTGATTGTAACAAGTCCGCCCTTGTTTCCCGGAATTGCACCTTTTACAAGGATTAAATTCTGTTCAGCGTCGATTTTAACAACCTCAAGATTCTGGACTGTAACTTTTTGAACACCCATGTGTCCCGGAAGTACCTTACCCTTGAAAACTCGTCCAGGGTTTGAGCACATACCCATTGAACCGGAAACTCTCTTTGATTTTGAACCGTGAGTCATAGGACCTCTGTGTAGACCGTGTTTCATCGGACCGGCAAAGCCTTTACCCTTTGAAATACCGCTTACGTCTACTTTGTCTCCGGCTGCGAAAATGTCAGCCTTAATTTCGTCACCAACATTCAGACTTTCGCAATCATCAAGTCTGAACTCTCTGACATACTTTTTGTTTGCAGTGTCTGCCTTTTTGAAATGACCTAATTGTGGTTTGTTAAGGTGCTTTTCTTTAACGTCACCAAAACCAACCTGTACAGCTTCGTAGCCGTCTGTTTCAACAGTCTTCTTCTGTGTAACTACGCATGGGCCAGCCATAACAACAGTTACAGGAATAACTACTCCGCCTTCGCCAAAGATTTGAGTCATACCAATCTTTGTACCCAAAATTGCTTTTTCCATTGATTTTTCCTCCTTAACAGTTATTGGTTTCCGCAAAAGCTATCGGAAACTTGACCTGCATCATAGCCGTATAGGCTACTGCACTTTATAGACGATCTTACTTCTGGATTACGTCGATATCTACTCCAGCAGGAAGATCAATTTTGATTAGTGATTCCATAGTCTTAGCACCCGGAACAACTATATCAATCAATCTTTTGTGAGTTCTTCTTTCGAACTGCTCACGAGAATCCTTATACTTATGAACCGCTCTTAGGATTGTGATAACTTCCTTATCTGTAGGAAGCGGAATAGGACCTGAAACTTTAGCACCTGTTCTCTTTGCAATCTCAACAATCTTTTCAGCACTCTGATCAAGTACAACGTGGTCATAAGCCTTAAGCTTGATTCTGATTTTCTGGTTTGCTGCCATACTTTTCCCTCCTCGAATTGTTATTGTGTTGTAATCTGCACGACAGCGCTTAAAGAAAATGGCACACACCGCCGGGTGTTTCGCATCACCCTTATAAAAAAAACCCGAACCTCATATTGTAGAGTTCGGGCAAAGTTAGCCAATTTCGCCGCATACTTATCCTGTCTTATGCCATCAAAAGACCGCACTTCTCCTAAGTATACATTGACTGCCGCCCGGTTTCATGAATCGGACTCACTCCACAGAAAAACCGACGTTAAATCGTCGCAACCTCCCGCTTCATCGTTTGTCAGTACCTATATGCTTTCGCATACTTTAGTCACAACACTGTTATTATACACTATAACAGCCGTTTTGGCAAGCTTTTTTGTATAAAAAAATCATTAAATTTTATACAAATTTAATGATTTTGCGAATATTTTTTTGTATACTTTTACACGTATGATTTTTGGTATTATTACAAAACTTAATAATTTGTAATCAAATTTTAACGAAGTGAATCGTCAAAGTTCAAAGAATGTATAAATCCGCGGATACTTACGGTCATTATATCACCGCCGACAGGTTCGTTATTTATGCAGATTACATTCGCCCTGACCTCTTCGCCGACATCTTTCGGATAATTTTCTACTATATATGTATATCTCACGCCTTTCATACCCATATACGGTCTTAAATCAAGTCCGGCCTTTAATTGAATATCATTATAATTTTCATACACACGGTCAAAAGGTTTCGGAATTATAATATCCTCCTTTTCGACAGATTTTGTCCTCACTTCCCAGCCGTATCCTTTTAAAAACACAATATTGTTCGTATCGGTTTCACCGCTGGCAAAAAGCACAAACATCAATGTAGTTACTATTATTATAACAACAGAAATAAAATACATCATAGCTTTTCTCCCCATCTTCTCACCCCATATATAATATGAAGTTTTTTATGAAGTTATTACCACGTTTAAAATTTCACTTCTTTGTTTACACTAAAAACAACAATATAAACCAATTCAAAAGGAGTGTAAGTATTATGAACAATACTGCTTTAATCATAACAATTATCGGTGCGGTAAACTGGCTGCTTGTCGGACTTTTCAAATTTGACCTTGTCGCGTCAATCTTCGGCGGTCAAGCCGCAATCATAAGCAGAATTATTTATGTTATTGTAGGTCTTGCAGGTCTATGGTGCATAACTCTTTTATTCCGCAATCAAGGTACAGAGCATAGCAAAGCATAAAATGTAACATTTAAAAAGCGGTGCTGTTATTTTAGCACCGCTTTTTTGGAGGATTTATCAAATCAATCTATTTTCGTTTTTATATAGTTTTTGATTATATCAATAATCTTTTCTTTTTTCAATCCGGCTGTATTAAGACATATATCGTAATGCACAGCCTCGGACCAGTTCAAACCGGTATTATGCTGATAATAATCACCTCTTGTCTTGTTCATCGAATGAATAAGACTTTTTGCATCTTCGGGATTAAGCTCATACAATCTTATTACACGACGCATACAATCTCTGATTGGTGCGTAAAGATAAATCTTAACGACATTATCCATATCCCGAAGCACATAATCGGCACATCGTCCGACTATAACGCACGATTCTTTCTCGGCAATTTCGCGAATTGTTTTTGATTGTTGTTTAAACAATTCGTCAGCCTCTTCAAGAGATGCATTATGAATACTTTCATCATCGCCGGAATCCAAATCACTCTCAACCCCTTGTGACATTTCAAAAATCTCACGACCGTAATATTTTATTCCGAGATCTTTCGCAAGCAGTTTACCGATTTCCTTACCGCCGCTGCCGTAAGTTCTCGCAATCGTAACAACGTATTTCATAAATTCCACCCCTCTCTTTCGTGCTTATGTATTATATATACCACCAAATTGAGAGTTTAAACATTTTTTCAGAAATTTTTAAAAACAAATTTTCCGCTTTCGGTAAGTTCGTCCTCACTTATTCCGTCATTCACGTTTGCACCGTTCACAAGTGCGGCAGAAGATTCGCTTTTATCACAAAGCGACCAGTTTGCCCAACTTATTCCACGTTCATTCATAAAGTCAATCCACCTTTGCGCCTCGTCAAGATAAACACCGCCGTTTCCGTCAGCCGCACTTGTACCCCACTCGCTCACAAACACAGGTAAACCGCAGTCGTCTATACGTTGTCTTAGCCAATCGGTGTGAGTTCCTGCGTAAAAATGGCATGTGTACATTATATTTTCGGCATTAATCGGATTTTTTGCAGCCTCATGCAAATCCTGACTCCATGTCGGACTTCCTACTAATATAATAGCGTTTGTATTTGCACGTATAACAGGTATCACTGTTTCGGCATACGGTTTTACATTATCATTCCAAGTCACATTGCCGTTCGGCTCATTACATATTTCATAAAGCACAGCATTGCTGTCCTTATACCTCTCCGACATTTCGCCAAAGAAATCAACCGCATCATCAATATGTTGCATAGGGTTTCCGTCCGACAGTATATGCCAGTCGATTATTACATACATATCCTGACGTATCGCACTGTCAACCGCATTTATAAGCGTATCTTTTACAGACGGATTGCTTATATATCCGCCCTCATCGGTATACATTGCACATCTGAACAAGTTTGCACCGTAATCGGCAGTTGCTTTAACAGCATTTTCGGTCGCGAAATTACCAAACCATTGCAAACCGTGTGACGACATACCGTGAAGCACGACAGGCTCGTTGTTTTCATTCATAAGTTGCGTACCGTCAACGTGCAACGCACCGTTTTCACTTACACCGCCTTTTCTTGTCGTTTGCGGTTTTGGTTGCTCCGTCACAGTCGGCTCATAAGGTTTTAAATCACCTTTCATACTCGCCGCACGCATAATTATCGCACAAGCCTCAGCTCTTGTAATTGATGACTTCGGGTTTAAATTGCCCTTGTCGTCACCGTATACAATGCCTTTGCAGTAAGCCGCAATCATACTGTCATAATATCGTCCGTCAAGCTGTGCAAAATCAGATACAGACGAACTCACTCTGTTGTAATCACCGCGTTCTTCTTTAAAAAATGCATTCATAACAATTTTAACCGCCAACTGTCTTGTTATAGGCTCGTCATATGTTTGTGCCGTAGGCGGTATCTCGTCCCAATCGAACAAACCTTTTGTAAGTGCCGTTTGCACCATACCGTCTGCCCAATGATTGTTTTGCTTTGCACTCTCTTGAAGCCCCGCAATTCTGCCGACTATCGATACAAGCTCCGCTTTTGTAACAGTTCCGTCAGGTCTGAACGTTCCGTCCTCATAACCGCTTAAATATCCTTGGTTTGTCATATCGGTTACATTGTCATAATACCAGCTTCCGCTCTGTACATCAGAAAATGCACACGCATTAACGCAAAATATCATCATAACAAGTGCCGTCAGTATAAAAATTTTTCTTTTCATAATCTCACCCCTTTTTATTCAGTTTATCACATTTTCGTCATTTAGTCAAAAAAAGAGCGGCACAGCCACTCTTTCATAATACAACTCCGTCTTTGAAAATTGAAATTTCCTTATAACCGTTTTTCTCATTATTCGTTTGTTTGCCGTTTGCAACTTCTATAACATATTCAAAAAGCTCATCGGTCAAATCCGCACCGTTTATAATCTCACCTGCATTAAAATCAATCCAATGTGGTTTTCTTTTTGCAAGGTTTGTATTCGTCGCAATTTTCACAGTCGGCACAGGCGCACCCACAGGTGTACCGCGTCCTGTTGAAAACAGTATCAAATGGCAGCCCGACGCGGTAAGGTTTGTTACCGCAACAATGTCATTACCCGGTCCGGTAAGAAGATTAAGACCTTTTCTTGTAACGCTTCCACCGATTTCAATAACGTCCTCAACGTCTGCACTGCCAGACTTCTGCACGCAACCGAGCGACTTATCTTCAAGCGTGGTTATACCGCCTTTTTTATTACCCGGCGATGGGTTTTCATAAACAACTTGATTATGACTTGTGAAATAATCCTTGAAATCATTTATAAGCGAAACCGTCTTATAAAAAACTTCTTCATTTACACATCTGTTCATCAAAATCGTTTCCGCACCGAACATTTCAGGTACTTCCGTAAGCACCGTACTTCCGCCCTTGCTTATAAGCTTATCGGAAAATCTTCCTATAAGCGGATTTGCGGTAAGTCCGGAAAAGCCGTCACTGCCGCCACACTTCAAACCGACAACAAGCTCCGACACATCACATTCTTCACGTTTTTGATTTTTCGCATATTCGGCAAGCTCGCCTATAAGACGCAACCCCTCACCGATTTCATCATCAAAATCCTGCGTACTCATAAATTTAACTCTGTTTTCGTCAACTTCACCGAGAACTGTTTTAAATACGGAAATATTATTATTTTCACAGCCTAATCCCATCACAAGCACACCTGCCGCATTAGGGTGATTGACAAGACCCTTAAGGACGTTTTGCGTCATTTTCTGGTCGTCGCCAAGCTGAGAACAACCGAACGGATGTACATAATTAAACACACCGTCACACATATTTCCGTACAGCTTATCAGCCTCTCTTGCAAGTATTTCGGACGTCTTGTTCACGCAGCCGACAGTGTTCACAATCCAAATTTCATTTCTTATACCGACTTTGCCGTCTGCACGTCTGTAACCCATAAAAGTGCGTTTTTCCGTTTTCGGCATTTTGTTTCTTTGCGGTTCGTATTTGTATTCAAGCACACCGCTTAAATTCGTTTTAATATTATGTGTATGTACATGGTCGCCTTTTTTTATGTCCTCTGTCGCATGACCGATAGGATAACCGTATTTAATTATATTTTCGCCTTTTTTTATATCATTAAGGGCAATTTTATGACCGCTCAATTCACCATCAAGCATAACGGCTACGTTATCCTTTTCATTAATTTTTATCTGTTTCATTTTCAGTCAACTACCTTTTCCATAGCCTTTCTTATACCGTTCTTTTCGATTTCGTCAAGATGTTTTTGTACAGTCGGAAGTAAGAATGACAAATCTTCACCCCAATATTCCGTCTTTTTAAGAATATCTTCCGCACTTGCCGTTTTCATAAATTCCATTACTTCCTTATCATCATTCGCCGCGTCTGTTCTGTAAAATGCGATAAGTGCCGCAAGTGAAAATACAAGTCGTTTCGGCTCACAATTCTTTTCCTTAATATATTCAAGCACGCTCGGAAGTACACGAACTTTGTATTTTGAAACGGAATTAAGCGCAATACTCAAAAGATAATGCTTGATGAACGGATTTTTAAATCTTTCGATTACGTCATTTGCGAACTGTTCAAGTTCGTTTTTAGGCAAATCAAGAGTCGGAATAATTTCTTCAAAAATACCCTGTTTCATAAATGAAAATACAAGTTCATCGTCCATTGCGTCCTTGACTGTTTCAAGACCGGCAAGATGTGCCGCAAGCACTGTCATTGTATGCGCACCGTTCAAAATACGCACCTTACGTTTCTTGTACGGTGTAACATCGTCTGTCCAAAGCACATTAAGACCGATTTTATGGAACGGTATTTCCTCCGCAAGTTTCTTATCGCCCTCTATTACCCACAAATGAAAAATCTCCGCAGTGTCAATCATATCGTCAAGATAACCGTATGACTGCTCCATTTCCTTTGCGTTATCTCGCGGATAACCTGTAACTATTCTGTCCACAAGTGTATTTGTAAAATGGTTTTCGGTTTCAATCCACTTCTCAAATTCACCGCCGTAACCCCAATCCTCGCTATACTTTAAAATACATTCCTTTAGATTGTCACCGTTTTTGTCAATCAACTCACACGGAAGAAGTATAAAACCGCCCAGTCCCTCGTCAAATCTTTTCTTCATAAACAACGTAAGTCTGCCCGGAAAAGTAAGTCCGTTAAAATCATCAGGATTTTGATTAGGTTTGTACTCGATACCTGCCTCTGTAGTGTTTGAAACGATAAAACGCAAGTCGGGATTTTTTGCACAGTCAAAAAATTCATCTGTATTTGTATACGGATTGATACCTCTTGTCACACAATCAACAATTCTTGTTTCCTCAACCTTTTCGCCTTTTAAAAGTCCTCTTAAATACAAGCTGTATCGTCCGTCCTGCGCATTTAACTTATCAACAAGTCCGCCTGCAAGCGGCTGAACTATTGTCACACCGTAATCTCCGCCGTTTTCCTTGTTAAGTTTGTCTATCATCCAATCCACAAAACCTCTCAGGAAATTGCCCTCACCGAATTGAAGTACACGTTCCGTAAGTGTGTTTTTTTCCGTTCTCTTTAATCTTTCCATTACAAAATTCCTCCGTAATATTAATTATGATAATATTATACATCAATTTAAGTACAGTTACCATTAGTTTTTTTGCTATTATCAGAAATTTTTTATCATATTTTGCTCAAAAGCATTAAAAACAAAACTGATTTACAAAAAGGCAAAAAAAGTATTGCAAATTTTAGAATTTGTGATATAATAGATAAGTATTTAATGATTTACTTTAGAAGAAAAAGGAGGTTTATATAATGCAAACTCTATTTTTGGTATTACATTTGATAGTATCTGTTATACTTATATTTGTAGTTATGGCTCAGGAAGGTAAAGATCCGGGTATGAGAGGTATTCAAGGTGCATCCTCTGATATGGGCGATTCATTCTTTAAGAAAAATGGCGGAACTACTAAGGAAGCAATGTTCATTAAGCTTACAACAACTATTGCAATTCTTTTCCTTATAACAACAACAGTTCTTGTTATTTTAGGTGCATAATTTTAATCAGTAAAATGTCTCTGATACTCCATCAGAGACATTTTTATTTTTAATTAAATTTGAAAAATGTTGTACTGAGCTAAAATTTTAGATGTCAAATTTTCTATGAACATATCACAAATCGAAATTGATTTCGGTAATTTTTTTTGTAAAAGTTCAATATTGACATTTTTCTTTTTTAAGTCTAAAATAAAGCTATCAACCGGACAAGGAAGTTCAGAGCTTCCTTGTCCGGTTTTTTTATTTTCAAAACGAAAAGAGGTAATTACTATGAAAAAAAGACACGGATTTATCGCAGCGGCAGTAGCAGTATCATTGCTTGCAGCACAGACATTTGCGGGAGCTTATTACACGCAGGATTTGACATTTCCTTTGCAGTCCTCCGATAATGAAACCGTTACCGGAGATTATTATGTGAAATCTACTTTGGATAATATCAGTTGGGGATTCCTTCCTAACAGAGATTCGGAGCCTATTCTTACTGTTCCGTCAGGAAGTACGGTCACATTTGATACAGTATCACACGAGGGTATTCTTGAGGACCAAGGACGTGATCCGGTGAAATATTTCGGACAATACGGCGTAAGCAGTGATATGGTGCTTGATGACGCTAAAGCGATTGCGGCGTCAGACGATCCTCACGATTTTCTTGCTGACGGTCCTCATGTCGTGACAGGCCCTATTGCGGTTGAAGGTGCAGAACCTGGCGATGTACTTAAGGTAGAAGTGCTTGATCTTGCACCGAGAGTTCCTTACGGAGTAATTACAAACAGACATTTCAAGGGCGCACTTCCTGATGAATTCCCTGAAAAAGAAAGACTTGAAACAGCAAGCGTTGAAAATCCCGAAGCATACGGTGATGTATCGGTATTCTGCCCTATTCATCAGGAGGACGGCATATGGTACGGCACAGTAGACGACAACGGTACAGAGATGAAATTCCCACTAAGTCCGTTCCTTGGAATTATGGGTGTTGCTCCCGATACAAGTGAAAAGGTAAGCACTGTACCTCCGATTAACGTAGGCGGTAACCTTGACATAAACGAACTTGGTGTAGGTGCTACATTGTATTTGCCGGTTGAAGTAGAGGGAGCTAAATTCTACACAGGTGACCCACATTTTGTACAAGGTGACGGCGAAGTTGCACTTACGGCTCTTGAAGGCTCACTACGTGGAACAGTAAGACTTACTCTTTTAAAAGCAGGCGATTCATCAATTCCGAAAACTTCCGAAAAATTCACACAGGCATTCGCCGAAACAGAGAAATACTGGATTCCGATCGGACTTAACGAGGATCTTGACGAAGCAATGAAACAGTCGATAAGAGAATCTGTAAACTTCCTTTCAAACCAGTTCAATTTGGATCGTGCAAAGGTAAAGGTATACGCTTATCTAAGCGCAGGTGTTGATTATGAGGTATCACAGGTTGTCGATAAGACAAAAGGTATACATGCTCTTATCCCGAAAGTTGATTTCAGAGATATTCTTACATTAAAACTTAATGCAGGCAGCAAATCGATTGATGTCGGTATTTCAAGCAATCAGTTCTATGTACCACTGAGAGAAACAATGGAAGCGTTGGGATATACAGTAGAATGGGACGGAGCGACAAATAGTATTGTGATGACAAAGGACGGTAAGTCTGTGACAGCAGTTGTTGAGTCAAACATATATAACGCTGACGGACAAAACATTGTTCTGACATCATCACCGTTTATTTCGGAAGACGATGTTACAATGCTTCCTGTATCGGCTCTAAGCGATGCGGCAGGCTTATCTGTAAACTGGACAACAAGCGGTTCGGTTGTAACAGGTTCTGTTCAATAAAGCAAAATGACACTCAAAAGTTATAACTTTTGAGTGTCATTTTTTAATATACTTCTTATTTTATAAGTATTTCTTCAAGCGAACGTTTCGGAACGTTTATAACTCCGTTTTCGTCCTCATAGTATTTAACGTCATTATCTTTCATATCCACGATTTTGCTTTCCTGTTTCGGATAACCAACAGCAAGTAAATATACAACGTCAAGATTTTCGTCCAACTTCAAAAGCTTTTTGATTTCATCACGCTGTATAGCCCCAAGCCAGCAAGTGCCAAGTCCCATTTCAACCGCCTCAAGCATCATTGTTGTTACTGCCGCGCCTGCCTCAACTTCATACATTTTATTTGATTTAATACTGCTGTCGCCAAGTACCGCTATATATGCCGCAGGGCGTTCATTCTCTTTCGGTGCACCGTCTGCAAGATAGCCTGCCCACTTTGTCATTGGGTATATTTTTTGAAGCGTTTCGCTGTTGTTTACAATCATAAATTTAAGCGGCTGAACATTCGCGCCGTATGCCGCAACTCTTGCACAGTCCACAAGTTTCACAAGATTATCTTCACTGACTGCCTTTTGTTCAAACTTTCTTATCGTTCTTCTTTTCATTATCGCATCATATACATTCATAATTTATCTGTCCTTTCCAAAAATAACTATTGTTATTGAACTTGTCACTATTATATCATATTCTTTTGCGTTTTTCAATTTTGTATTCCATATTACTTTACATATACGCAAAAATTTTATATAATAATAGGAAACAAATAAGGAGATGTGTCTATGTCAGCACCACTGTATGAGCATTTGCTTGCATACTCAAAACAAAACAGAATATCATTTGCAATGCCCGGTCACAAAAACGGCAGAGGATTAAAAAAAGATTTACTGTCCCTTGATGTAACGGAACTTTCCGCAACGGAAAATCTTATCCACCCCGGTGAGTATGTTTTAAAAGCACAAGAGCTTTTGTCAAGCCTTTACGGCAGTGACAAAAGCTACATACTCACAGGCGGTTCAACATCTGCAATTCAGTCTATGATATGTGCAGGCGTAAAGCCCGGCGGCACACTGCTTTCGGCGGGCGACTGCCATATGAGCGTTATTAACACTTGCGCTTTACTCGGTATCAATTTAAAATTGTTTCCGAAAGAAATAGACAACAGTTTTAGTGTCCCTAAAGGTACAGGGACACTAAAAAAACATTTAACGGACGACATTGACGCGGTTATAATTACATCACCGAATTACTACGGAATATGTTCCGACATTAAAAACACAGCCGAAGAATGTCACGCAAAAAATATCCCTTTACTTGTTGACGAGGCGCACGGAGCACACTTTATCGCAAGCAATTTATTTCCGCAAACCGCAGTAAAATATGCAGACGCAGTATGCCAAAGTGCTCACAAAACGCTTAATGCAATGAACGGAAGTTCGTATCTTCACATAAACGGCGATTTAATCGACAGAAAACGTCTTGAAAAATCGCTTTATATGTTTCAATCGTCAAGTCCGTCATACGTCATCGCGTCATCGGCGGACATTGCAAGAGATGAATTAACCGACGGTGCAATGTGGGAGAAAACATATGATATGTGCAAATCATTTAAAGAAAAAATCACCGATACAGGTATCAAAGTTCTTAAAAATGACGATATGACAAGGCTTGTGCTGAATTTTTCAAATTTGGATATTACAGGCTTTGACGTTGATGACATACTTTCAAATAACGGCATAGACATTGAAATGGCTGATTTATTCAACATAGTTTTAATCGTTACGCCGTCAAACACGCAATCGGATATGGACGTGCTTTTTGATGAGCTTATCAAAATTACAAACAATACACCTAAAGCAAAAAGCACATTAAATCTAACGCCTCCACCGATTTGCAAAGAAAAACTGTTTCCGCAAAAAGCATTTTTCTCAAATCAAAGGGACACTAAATTACAGAATTCAATCGGACATATTTCTTGCAGTACGGTTGTACCTTATCCGCCCGGAGTACCGGTTATATACACAGGCGAAACTATCAGAAAAGAACAGATTGAGTACATAGAATACCTTGAAACAAAAGGCGCAGAAATCACAGGAATTTCAAACGGCACAATAGCCGTATCGGAGCAAAATAATGAGTGAAATTATTACAGTAACAGGCACAGTTGAAGAAATTATATATTCCAATCCCGACAACGGTTATTCTGTTGTCGGAATCGACAGCGTTGAAGAAGGACAATTCACCGCAACGGGATATATGCCGTTTATAACGGAGGGTGAAAGCGTTGCCCTGTCGGGTAATTGGACAACTCACCCCGATTACGGCGAACAATTCAAAGCGGAATATTATGAAACAGTTATGCCGTCGGACGAGGAGTCTATTATTAAATATTTAAGTTCGGGAATAATAAGCGGTATACGCGAGGCTACCGCAAAAAAACTTATCGACCATTTCGGACTTGACGTACTTCAAATAATGCTTACCCAGCCGTCAAAACTTGCCGAAATCAAAGGAATAAGCAAAGAAAAAGCGAAGAAAATAGGCGAACAATTTGCAGAAATACAGTCTATGCAAAATATCGTTATGTTCCTTCAACAGTACGGAATTTCCGCAACAACCGCAGTAAAAGTACACAATTCTCTCGGCGCAAATTCGGTTGAACTCATAAAGAAAAATCCGTATATCCTTTCTGATATGGTTGACGGCATTTCTTTTAAAACATCGGACACAATAGCCTTTAATATGGGATTGCCTAAAAACAGCATTATGCGTATACGTTCTGGAATTATACATATTTTACGCAGTGCCGCATATACAAGCGGTCATGTATATATGCCGAAAGATGTATTAATCGAGCATACCGTCTACACATTAAAAGTCACCGATGACGAAGTAATTGCGGCTGTTTCCGAATTGCTTTCTTCAAAAGAACTGTTCCAAGATAAAGTTGACGGAATTGACGCATACTATCTTTACAGCTATTATGAGTCTGAATATTACATTGCGCGCCGACTTATTGCAATGTCGCAAAACACGCAAAAATTCACAATGACCGAAGAAAAAGCAGAAAAAGCCATTGACGCGCTTGAAGCAAAAACAAATTTATACCTTGCCGCCGAGCAGCGCAATGCCGTTGTCACTGCACTTTCGGCAGGTTGTATGATTCTTACCGGCGGTCCGGGAACAGGTAAAACAACAACAATAAACACAATAATAAAGCTTTTGGAAGATTTAAAGCTTTCAATCGCACTTGCCGCGCCGACAGGACGCGCCGCAAAGCGAATGAGCCAAGTTACGGGTTACGAGGCAAAGACAATACACCGTCTTTTATGCACTCAACGGTCTTCTGAGGGTTACAGTATTTTTACGCACAACGAAGAAAATCCACTGCCGTATGACGTTATAATTCTTGACGAAGTCAGTATGATTGACGTAAATCTTATGTCGTCATTTTTAAAAGCGGTCAAAACAGGTGCAAGAATTATCCTTTCGGGTGACGCGGACCAACTGCCGTCAGTCGGGCCGGGAAACATCATTCACGATATAATCGAAAGTAAAACAATACCGGTAATTCAGCTTAACAAAATTTTCAGGCAAGCCGAAGAAAGTCTTATAATCGTAAACGCACACAAAATTAATCACGGAGAACTTCCCGATTTATCGGTAAAATCAAGCGATTTCTTCTTTTTAAGAAGAAAAACACCGCAGGACAGTGCTTTTACGGTGATGGATTTATTCAAAAACAGACTGCCGAAAAGCTATAATGTAAACCCGATTTCATCAATACAAGTCCTATCGCCGACAAAAAAAGGACTTGCCGGAACGATTGCATTAAACAAACTGTTGCAGTCACACATCAATCCGTATGACGAAAGACGTCCGCAACACGTTTTCGGCAATATAACTTTCCGTGTCGGCGACAAAGTTATGCAGACAAAAAACAATTACGATATGGTCTATTCACGCGAAAACGGCGAGGACGGTATGGGAATTTTCAACGGTGATATGGGAATTATAGAGAGTATTTCCGTCCGCGACAAGTGTATGAATATCGTGTTTGATGAGGACAAGCTCGTTGAATATCCGTTTACCAATCTTGATGAGCTTGACCTTGCGTACGCGATAACCGTCCACAAAAGTCAAGGCAGTGAGTTCCCTATCGTGATTATGCCCGTATGCTCATTTTCGCCTATGCTTATGAGCCGCAACTTATTTTACACCGCCGTAACGCGTGCAAGAGATATGGTTGTGCTTGTCGGCAGCGAAAAGACTATTCAAAATATGACTATGAACAACCAATTTCATCAACGATTTACGGGACTTACGGAAAAGTTAGTTGCGGTAAAAAAATTTGTTGCCGAGAAAGAGGAAAATTCATAAACGCTTGAAATATTCGGCAAATTATTGTATAATAGAAATACAGAGGTGATATAATGCGAGGAGCGATTTTTGACGTTGACGGAACATTGCTTGATTCAATGCAGGTTTGGTGGGACGTTGTAGTAGATTTTTTCAAAGAACACGGTGTTGAATTGCCTTACGAGGAGGCAAAGGAATACAAAGAAATGACTATGAAAGAATCTATCCCAACAATAAAAAACAGACTTAATCTTGACTTGTCGTTTGAAGAACTTTCAAATACTTTTATGCACATGGGATTAAAGCAATACGAAACAACCGTACCGCTAAAAAAAGGTGCAGACAAATATTTAAAGAAATTGCACAACAGCGGAATTAAAATCGCAATAGCCACATCAGGTTATGAAGAACTTTGCAAAACGGCTTTTACCAGGCTCGGAGTTTGGAATTACATTGACGCTTGTGCATTCTCTTCCGAGGTCGGAGTGAACAAATCAAATCCCGATGTTTATTTGCTTGCCGCAAAACGTATCGGAATACCTCCGGAAGAATGTACAGTATTTGAAGATATAACAACAGGTATCGGCGGTGCTAAAAAGGGTGGTTTCTCAACCTGTGCAATATTTGACGAAACAAACGCCGATGAAACAGATGCGCTTAAACAACTGTCTGACCATTATATTACGGGGTGGGAAGAACTGTTGTAGCGATAAAAAGAAATGGAACTTGGCATTTTTGCTAAGTCCCATTTTTTATTACTTGATTTTCTTATATTGTGTCTTTGTTTTTATAAAACCCGAAAAACTTTCAACATTTCCGCTAAAATGAGCCTTATCAACGATACTCACACTTTCCGAATTGTGAAATATGAAAAAATACTTTCCGGTTTCAAGCACTTTTTGTATATCGTCATATTTATATTCATTTACGTGTGATTTTGTTTTTTCCGACATATAATTTTCAAAAAAAGCAAAGTGCGTTGTCTGACTGTTGTCTTTTGCGTTTTTGTACGGTTTGCGATATATCATACGCGGATAAAAAAGCAGAAATGCACCAATCCAAAGTGCAATCGCTCCCCACAAAATTCCGTATCCGTTTGCAAGTATATAAAATGCACTGAAAATCGCAATCAATCCGACTATTTCGGCAACGATTTTAAACACCTTTAGTTTTTCGTTATAATATGTTTTATAAAAATCTTTATAAACAGCAGGCGTCATTTGGGTTGATGCACCATAAAGTTTTTTACTCTCCATAATATATATCCTTTCTGTGATTACAGACGTAAAAGTCGTTTTACAAATGCTCCGATTACTGTTGCCGCAAATGAGAATATCGCATAAACTATACACATAATAATCGTTGTCATCATCATATTTGCCGCCGCGTCAAACTGATAGTACATCGGTATTGATACCATTGAGATAATAGCCATAAACAATGGGAATTTAAAGTTAAATCCCTGTTTTATTCCGTAGATAAGTCCCGATAATGCGATAAACATTGGGTTTAACATCATAAGGAAAAATTGTAACAGTAATAATTGACCGTTTTCGCCCATCATAACAAATACAAGCGGTACAATATGAAACATAATAATTGTCGCAATTATATATATTTTCGATTCGTAAAACGAAAAGTCCGTTTTTGGAATTACAGGTTCTTTTTTCAGTGACTTTCTTCTGTTCTTGCTCATAAATTCCTCCTATAATCTGACGCTTTCACCGTTTTCACGCAGATATTTTTTTAAATCGTTAATTTCAATTTCTCTGAAATGGAACAGACTCGCCGCCAAAACCGCGTCCGCCTTTCCCTCTGTAAATGCGTCAAGAAAATGTTCCATCTTGCCTGCACCGCCCGATGCTATAACAGGTATTTTTGCATTTTCCGAAACACGTCTTGTAAGTTCAATATCGTATCCGGCTTTCGTACCGTCACAATCCATACTTGTAAGCAATATCTCGCCTGCACCAAGCTCCTCGGCTTTTTTCGCCCATTCAAGCGCATCAATTCCAGTATTTACACGGCCGCCGTTAAGGTACACATCCCAACCGCTCTTATCTTCACGTCTTTTTGCGTCAATCGCACAGACAACGCACTGTCTGCCGAATTTTTCAGCCGCCTCGCTGATAAGCTCGGGACGTTTTATCGCCGCACTGTTGACGGCAACCTTATCCGCACCGGCATTAAGAATTTTTCTGAAATCTTCAACTGTTCGTATTCCGCCGCCTACCGTAAACGGTATAAACACCTGTTTCGCAACAGCCTCAACCATATCGACAACCGTTTCACGTGCGTCCGACGACGCGGTTATGTCAAGAAAAACAAGCTCGTCCGCACCGGCTTTATCATAAACCTTTGCACATTCGACAGGATCACCGGCGTCAATAAGATTTACAAAATTGACACCTTTAACCACTCTTCCCTCTTTAACGTCAAGGCACGGTATAATTCTTTTTGCGTACATATCGTAATCTCCTTATTATAATGCAATAAAATTCTTTAGTATAGTCATACCTGTTTCACCGCTCTTTTCAGGGTGGAACTGTGTAGCAAACACATTATCTTTTTCAACGGCTATATCAAGCTTTTGACCGTACTCGGTGTATGCGGAAATAATGCTCTCGTCCTCCGCATTAACATAATATGAGTGAACAAAATATACATAAGGCTCACTGCCAATGTTCTTTAATATTCTGCTATTCTTATTAACAGTTATGCTGTTCCAGCCCATATGCGGAATTTTAAGCCCGTCTTTTTCGGGTATCTTTACAATTTTGCCTTTGAATATTCCAAGACCTTTCACACCCGGCGTTTCATCACTTTCTTCAAACATCAGATGAAGTCCCAAACATATTCCCAAAAGCGGTTTACCGCTCTTTGCAACAGCTTTAACCGTTTCAACAAGTCCGCTTTTTTCAAGACATTTCATTGCATCACCAAACGCACCGACACCCGGAAGTATCACCTTGTCAGCATTTAAAATCGTTTCACTGTCACCTGTGACAATGCTTTCTGCGTTCAAGAAATCAAGTGCATTTTTAACACTGTGCAGATTTCCCGCACCGTAATCTATAATCGCTATCATATTCTTCTCCTTAAAAACAATATAGATAAATTATATCACTATTTTTCAAAAGTTTCAATATATAAAAAGCGGATTGCTTAAGCAATCCGCTTCAGCGTGTGGACATTTTTGTCTACACGATGGCAGAAGCCGAGAAATTAGTTCGGATTTTGCGAAAATGAACTCGTCGGCGTACGATGGTACGTTAGAGTTTATTTTCGCAAAAAGTGCACAAGCAAGCCGTATATCGGAGATAGGCTTGCCTGTAATTTATTATAATAATAAATTATAGAATAAAAAATAATATTTTGCACGTTCCGGACAATTTATCGGCATTCTAAAAGCGGATTGCTTTGAGCAATCCGCCTTGGTTCAAAATTTATTAAGCATTAGGAGCTTCTGTTGCATCTGCGCTTTCTGTTTCGGCAGGTGCTTCTGTTGATTCGGCACTGTCAGTATCCTTGTTCTTATCTGATTCTTTTTCAGCTTTTTCAGATTCAATTCTCTGTTGTCTGCTCTTCTCGTCAACAGTTTGTCTTACGTCTTTCCAAAGTGTATCTGCTGTTATATCATCACCAAAACCGTAAGTTTCTTTGAATTCAGCAAGATTATCTTCACCGACATAATCGCCAAGTGTTACTTGACCGATGGCATCGCCCCAAGCTGTATCTTCATCTACATCATCAGGGAACTTTAGCACTTCTTTGATTGTATTAAAGTCCATACCGTACATTTCTGCCATTTTTGATACAGGAATACAGTTATAAGCAGCTGATTCTGTTGTGTTACCAGGCATATCTGACGGTAAATCAAACTGTTCAAGGAATTCGTCAACGTCCATTCCCTGTTCTTCTGCAACCTGTGCAACTGTACGTCCGCTTACATCAACATAACCAAGTCTGTTATACTTATTGAACATTGACGGACCGAACTTAACTGCAAGTACGACAACTATTGCAACAACGATTACCGCAGCTACGATTATAGCGATAAGTCCACCTTTGCCGCCCTTTTTCTGTTCGTCCTTTTGAACGTTTTCAAAAGCAGCTTGTGCCGCCGCAACAGCCTCGTCAACTTCTACGTCTGTATTTTCTTCGGCAACCGCCGGAGTTTCCTCTGTTTCGGCTGTTTCCGATACTTCAGTTTCAACCGGTGTTTCTTCTGTTTCAGCCGGTGTTTCGGCTGTTTCTTCTGCCTGTTCGGCAGTTGTTTCTTCTGTTTCTACAGGAGTTTGTTCTTCATTGTTTACTGATTCGTTATTTTCTTCATTTAGATTCTTTTCGTCGCTCACTGTTCTAAATCTCCTTATATAATATTATTCAGCAGGTGTTTCTGTTGTTTCTGCTGTTGGTGCATCAGTTGCCTGTGCGGCTTGTGATGCGGCTGATGCCTTTTGATAAAGCACTTTTTGGAATTCTTCGTAAGTAGTTGAATCTGAAATTTCATCATCACCTATTTGATACTGCTTCTTAACCTGTGCAAGAGCGTCTGCGTCTATAACTTGAGATACAGGCATTGCCATTAAGTCTTTCCATACAGTATCTTTTGTTACTGAATCGCTCATTCCTTGCAGAAAACTGTCAGCCTCTTGACCATTGTATTTAGCATAATTTTCAATAGTCATATTGTCAAGCATTTCGCTTTCAGTAGTCTTTGCTTTGATTGTATCGCCAAGAGTAAGACCGTACTGTGCAAGGTAATCTTCAACAGATTGACCGGCTTGATTTGCAAGATATTCAACAGTTGCCTCCGCTTTACCGCTTTCAATCTCCTTGTTTGTAACACCTTCCGATATTTTACCGTATGTTGCGTAAACTCCTACAGCGACAAATACCAATATAATTAAAACTATAATCGCATTTACAGCTTTATCGGCAGGAGTTGCTTTTTTCTTTTCGGCTCCGTTCATAACTGTATTTTCTCCTTTCATTTATTGTACCAATATAAAATGATCATTCCTCATTTTACATCATCTTTAACAATATACCACTTTAGCATAAAAAAATCAATATCTTTTTTATTAATTTTTTGTTAAAGGTAACATTTGACTTGTATATTGTAGGGGATTATAATAATAAGAGATAATATTATCGGTGTGATTTTTATTTATGTGTTGTCAGTTTCACGCAATGCTCCGTATGGGACAGAGCCTCGACGTCACCTACGGTCAAAAAAAATCACACCCACACAAGAAAGGTACAATGCAATGAATTACGAACAATCGATAGACTACATACATTCAATCCCCAAATTTCGCCGACCGTTAGGCAATGCAAATCTTGAAAAATTACTGACTCACCTCGACAATCCGCAAAAAAAGCTAAAATTCATACACATTGCCGGAACAAACGGCAAAGGCTCAACTGCGGCAATGACTGCGGAAATACTGAAAAAAAGCGGTTTTAAAACAGGACTTTTTACATCTCCGTATCTTGAAGTATTCAATGAGCGCATACGAATAAACGGTGAAAATATTACAGACAATGACCTTGCCGAATATGTTACAAGAGTAAAAGCTATAATGGAAAAAAACAACGCACTTGTTTCGGAATTTGCTTTTATAACCGCAGTATCGTTCCTGTATTTTTATGAAAAGCAATGTGATATTGTTGTTCTTGAAGTCGGTATGGGCGGAAAGCTTGACGCAACGAACGTTATAGATTCAAGTCTTGTCAGCGTTATATGCAAAATCGGTCTTGACCACACGCAATATCTCGGCAACACTGTCGAAGAAATCGCTAAAGAAAAATGCGGTATTATGCGTGACGGCGGCACAGCCGTTTCATATCCGAACAATGATGTAAGAGATATAATAGAAGAATATGCAAAGAGCAAAAATGTATCGCTTACATTCGCCGACACCGCATTACCGACTGAAAACGGTTTTATTTACAAAAGCAAAGAATACCCTCTTTCATTAAAAGGTACATATCAACCGCAAAATGCGGCGGTTGTGCTTGAAATCACAAGTGCACTTAATAAGCAGGGCTTTAACATTTCCGATAAAGATATATCATACGGTTTGTCGCACACATCTTGGGCGGCACGATTTGAATTTGTATCCGACAGAGTGGTCATTGACGGCGGTCACAACATTGACGGAATTAAAGCGTTGAAAAAATCGCTTTTATCATTAAATCGTGATGTAGTACTTGTCATTGCAATGATGGAGGACAAGGATTACAAAGCCTGTATTCGTGAAATATCGCCTGTCGCAAAAGCCGTTTTTGCGACACAGCTTGATATGCCAAGGTGCCTTTCGTCCGAAAAAATTTCCGATATTATCGGAAGTATGAACATTCCCGTATTTGCTGACAATAACCCTAAAGACGCACTTCAAAATGCTCTCGATTTTTCGGACAATTCAATCGTTTGCGTATGCGGTTCACTTTACCTCGCAGGCGAAATCAAAAAAATTTTTCATAAAAAGTAAAAAAAGACTTGCAAACAGTCGTTTTATATGTTAAAATACATAGTGGTATTTTTTGTACCGCAAAATTTTTAAAGGAGGCTGACGGTAGTGAAAGAAGGAATTCATCCTGATTACAAGCAGACTACCATTACTTGTGCTTGTGGCGAAGTAATCGAAACAGGTTCAACAAAGGAAAATATCCAAGTTGAAATTTGTTCAAAGTGCCACCCATTCTTCACAGGTAAGCAAAAGCTTGTTGATACAGGCGGTAGAGTTGAAAAGTTCAACAGACGTTTCAACAGAACATCAAAGCAAGACTAATTTTCTTGCAACAATTATTTTTATTACAGTTTATAAGTTGAACCCGTATCTTAGAAAACCGAATCACCAACGGTATCTCAGACTCGGGCGATGATTTATTATAGGAGGTGAAATCATGACAAAGGAACGTAAGGAAGAAATCATAAAGACTTTCGCAACTCATGAAGGTGATACAGGTTCTCCTGAAGTACAAATTGCACTTCTTACAGAAAGAATCAACCACCTTAACAATGACCACCTTAACATTCACAAGAAGGACCACCACTCAAGAAGAGGTCTTCTTATGATGGTTGGTAAAAGACGTGGTCTTATGAATTACCTAAAGAGTCAGGATATCGAAAGATACCGTGCTTTAGTTGCTAAGCTTGGTCTTAGAAAGTAATTTTATATTTGTTTATAAGGCAAACGGGATTTATTCCTGTTTGCCTATATATATTTATGGAGATATTTGTTTAGCAAATAAATAGAGCGTTAAGCCATATACGAGCTGTTGGCAAAACTAAGTTTATCGTTGTATTTATCTGCTAAAACGTATCTCCGAAGAAATAAATTTAAAGGAGAAAAACTATGTTTAGAACATTTGAAACAACTCTTGCAGGCAGACCGCTTGTAATTGAAACAGGCAAAATGGCACAACTTGCAAACGGACATTGTCTTGTACGTTACGGCGACACAGTTGTAATGGTAAACGTAACAGCATCTCGTTCACCGAGAGAGGGCGTTGACTTCTTCCCTCTAAGCGTTGATTATGAAGAAAAGCTTTATTCCGTAGGTAAAATTCCGGGCGGATACATCAAGCGTGAGGGTAAGCCGTCTGAAAAGGCTATTCTTACAAGCCGTGTTATCGACAGACCTATCAGACCACTTTTCCCGTCAGATTTGAGAAATGACGTGTCTGTTGTCGCAACAGTACTTTCAGTTGAACAGGACAACCCACCGGAAGTTGCCGCTATGATCGGTACTTCAATCGCTATTTCTATTTCAGACGTTCCTTGGAACGGTCCTATCGGCGGTGTTTGGCTTGGTCTTGTTGACGGCGAATACGTTATCAATCCAACTGTTGAACAAAGAGAAAAGAGCGAAATGCTTGTAACTGTTGCAGGTACAAAGCAAAAGGTTGTTATGATTGAGGCCGGTGCTAACGAAGTTGAAGAAAGCGTTATGCTTGAAGGTATCAAATTCGCTCACAAGCACATTATCGAACTTTGCGATTTTATAAGCGGTATTCAAGCTGAAATCGGCAAAGAGAAGTTCACATACGAATCACACGATGTTGACCACGACCTATATGACGCAATCAAGAATATGGCTTTTGAGAAGTTACAGTATGCTCTTGATACAGACGACAAAAATGTTCGTGATGAAAGAATCGGTGAAATTACAGATGAAATTATCCCTGCTCTTGAAGAACAGTTCCCTGACATAAACGAGCAAATCGGCGAAATTCTTTACAAAATGCAAAAGGAAATCGTTCGTGCATGGCTTGTTCAGGGCAGACGTGTTGACGGCAGAGGCCTTGATGAAATCAGACCGCTTGCGGCAGAAGTTGACCTGCTTCCGAGAACACACGGCAGCGGTATGTTTACAAGAGGACAAACTCAAGTGCTTTCAGTTGCTACACTTGCTCCTCTTTCAGAAATTCAAAAGCTTGACGGTATCGACCTTGAAGAAACAAAGAGATATATCCATCACTATAACTTCCCGTCATACTCAGTAGGTGAAACAAGACCTTCAAGAGGCCCGGGCAGACGTGAAATCGGTCACGGTGCACTTGCAGAACGTTCACTTGTTCCTGTACTTCCGTCAGAGGACGAGTTCCCATATGCTATCAGAGTTGTATCAGAAGTTCTTTCTTCAAACGGTTCAACTTCTCAAGGCAGTGTCTGCGGTTCTACACTTGCTCTTATGGCAGCAGGCGTTCCTATTAAAGCCCCTGTTGCAGGTATCTCTTGCGGTCTTATAACAACAGAAGACGGCTTTACAACAATGGTTGATATTCAGGGTCTTGAGGACTTCTACGGCGAAATGGACTTTAAGGTAGCCGGTACTAAAAAGGGTATCACATCAATTCAGGTTGATATAAAGAATGACGGTCTGCCATACGAAGTAATTGAAGAGGCTCTTGCTAAGACAAGAAAAGCAAGATGTTATATCATTGACGAAATACTTCTAAAGGCTATCCCTGCTCCGAGAGAAGAACTTTCGGCATATGCTCCGAAAGCTGAAACAATGAAAATTGACGTTGATAAAATTCGTGAAGTAATCGGTCAAGGCGGTAAGGTTATTCAAAAGATTGTTGCAGAAACAGGTGCTAAAATTGATATAGAAGAAGACGGTACAATCCATATCTTCGCAGTTGACCAAGAAAGCGGTAAGGCTGCAAAAGACGCTATTGAGGCTATTGTTAAAGAACCTGAAGTAGGCGAAATCTATAACGGTCTTGTTAAGACAATTCAACCGTTCGGTGCATTCGTTGAAATTCTTCCGGGTAAAGACGGTCTATGCCATATTTCAAAACTTGCTAATCACAGAGTTGAAAAGGTTGAGGACGTTGTTAAGGAAGGCGATTGGCTAAAGGTTAAGGTTATGGAAGTTGATAAAAAGACAGGTAAAATATCACTTTCACATAAAGACGCTATCGAAGAAGGCGAAGAATAATTTTTTCGGCAATGTGGGGCGACCGTTGGTCGCCTCTTTTTTTGTGTAATATTTTCGTACGGGACGGCGCCCTCGACGTCCCTTTTCCTCCTCACACTCCACATTTAACAGCACACCGACTTTTCCCATTCACTTCGTAGGGGACTCCCTTTGCTCCAATCACTCCGTATGTGACAACGTCAGCGCGTCGTAGGGGCGACCATTGGTCGCCCTCTTTTTTGTATAATCTCTCACTTTTCATACAGGACAATGCCCTCGACGACCCTTTACTCCTCACACTTTGACAACGACACCACTCCCCTTTCAGGCACCTCTCCTCAAGGGGAGGCTTTTTACAGCTCACCTTGATGGGAGCTGTCAGCGTAGCTGACTGAGGGGTGGCAATGCGTGATACACAAAGCGGGCGACCAATGGTCGCCCCTACGGAATATGAGTAAACATTATGGTTTTTAAGAAATCAAAGCAAAGCGGGACGTCGTGGGCGCAGTCCCCTACGAAAAAAGTACACCAATTATTGAATGTACCAAAAAGGGCGACCATTGGTCGCCCCTACGAAACAAATCACATACCACAATGCAAAATCACCCACACAAAAAGAGCGGTCACAGACCGCTCTTTAATATGCACCGCGTTTAAAAATAACCGCAAAAACAGTTTTAACGATAAGTTTAATATCAAGAAAAATATTCCTACGTTTTATGTACTTCATATCCATATCCATCCAATCGTCAAAAGACAGATCACTGCGGCCGTACGCCTGCCAAAAGCACGTCAAACCGGGCGTAACAAGCAATCTCTGCATTTGATATGAATTATACTGTTCAACCTCCCTTACAAGCGGAGGACGCGGTCCTACTATGCTCATATCGCCTTTAACAATATTTAAAAGCTGTGGAAGTTCGTCGATACTGTATTTTCTGATAAATTTACCGACCTTTGTTATTCTCGGGTCGCCCTTAATCTTAAATACAGGACCGTCCATTTCATTATATTTCATCAAATCATCTTGCAGATTCTCTGCATTTTTACACATACTGCGGAATTTATACATCTCAAAATGAGTATTATTCTTCCCCACTCTTGTCTGCTTATAAAACGCAGGTCCGCCGTCACTTCTTACCGCCAATGCCGTTACCAGAAAAGCAGGGGAAAGAACAATCAGAGCCACAACCGAACAAATTACATCAAGAATTCTTTTAAAAAATTCATATATCGGTTTATGCAAATCTTGTGATGTTATAATGATTTCACCTTTATTAAGCTCTTTTGTTTTCATTCGCCCCACTTCCTTCATTAATACCAGCTTATATCTGCAATTACGATTTCAGGCTTATTATTAATTCTCGGAACAATTCCCGATTTACCTAAACCGCGTGAAACGATGAACTTACTGTTACCGTCTTCGTGGTATCCGTCACAAAGCTTAGGAAACAAGCCTTGATCCGCCGCGTAAAGTCCCCCTATAAACGGAAGTCTGACTTGACCGCCGTGTGCGTGACCTGTAATTGCAAGGTCAATATCATAGTCATTTAATTTACCCAAGAAATATTCCGGATAATGCGTCAACAAAAGTTTGAAATTATCGTCCGCACTCATTGCTTTTTCAAAGAAATCTTTTCCGTATTCATCAAACTCCGTCGGATTTTGCGTCAAACCGATTATATCAATAGCAGTTCCGCCGATATTGACAGTTTCGGTTTCATTATTGAATATCTTAATACCTTCCGCCTTAATATCCTTATATATATTGGAATTTTTGAAAAGCATTGCGTCAATTTCGTGATTACCAAGACAATAATACACAGGTGCAATTTCATTAAGCTGTTTACACAGCGATATTACACTGCTGTAATTGTCCGGCTGACTTTCCAAATTCATATCACCGACTATTGCGACAATATCCGGACTGAGGTTTTTAACCTCAGCCACAAGTTTTTCGTTGTCCTTGCCAAATCCCTTTAAATGCAAATCGGCAAGTGCCACAATTCGGATATTATCTACAACTTTATTTGATTTTACCTGATAAAATTTCTTTTCAAGTTGATTATTCTGATGAACAATCATCAGCGAGCATACGCCCAAAAATGCAACTATAACAGCTAAAATTATAATCAGCTTTTTGCCGAATCCCATTTTCTTTTTCGGCTGAATTACTTGAGTTTGTTCACTCTCTGCCATTAACGTATCCTCCCCGATTATTTGTTATCTTTATTTTCTTCTTTTTTATCTTCCGACTTATTTTCAGCCTCACGTCTTGGCTGTTGAGCAGAAGCTTTACGGAATGTAGCACCCATAAGTTTTCTTATATCATAAATCTGCTCTGAATTTGTTTCCGAAACAGCTACGCTTACTTGCATTGTAACATTAGGCGTCTGTACATTATGATAATGCACAAGTTCTTCAAGGTACTGCTTAAAGTCTTCTGCACGCTGAACGGTACACTCTTCAAACATACCGATAAACTGGTCACTTCCGTTATATCCGACAAATCCGTAACTTGACGCGGCTCTCTTTAGCACCTTACCGAATACTTTCAAAAGTGCATCGCCTGCCTCACGTCCTCCCTTGTCATTGACATACTTTAAGTTATCAAGCTTAATAAGCAAGAATACAAATGAGTCTTTAAGCTTATCAGCTGCATACTTTTCAATCTCAATATCACACATTGCTCTGTTCGGAAGTCCGGTCTTACGGTCAGTGTACATAATATAATCAAGGAAGTCTTTTGAACGACCGAGTATAATAGCACCGATACAACCGCCGAAGAAGAATATGATAATCGCAAGAACGATATACATTCTTACATTAATCTTCTCACTTGTCGAAATACTTGAAAGTGTTGAAACGTTATACGCACCGATATATTGGTTGTATTCATCAACAGTTGTCGAAACACTTGAATACATATCACCAAGCTTTTGTGAAAGTTCTTCAAGGCTCTGTTCGATTTCGTCCTTATTGCTCATATCATCCGATTGAGCGCCGTCAGTAAATACGGCAAGCAGCTTTTTCTTATGCTCAAGGTCAACTTCAAGTTTTTCCTTTTCTGTTTCAATGTCCACGTACTCATTAATAAGAGTATCGTATGTTGTTTCACTCTGAACGTGACCGTCCTCTTGATTCCATTCATCATACACATTCTTCAAGATGTAGTCACTTGCGTCATTGCCCTCGTCACTTTGTGTGCCGTAGTGATATTCAACGCCCTCTTTATTCTTATCACTGTACTTTGTAATAAGGTCATTTAAGTCGTTGATTTTCTCCTCCATATTCTGCAAATCAAGTTCATATGTACTTATATCACTCTGATACTTCTTAATAAGAGTTTCCTTATCACCTGTAACCTCTTGTTCCAATATAAGCGAATAAATCTGCGGAATATCGTAATCTATATATGACTTATAAATTTCATACAAGTCACTGAATGAATATCCCGTTTCCGCACTTCTGTAATTCGGCTGAGTTTCCTTTTTAGCCGCAAGATAGTCGGAAATATTAAGCGCCCACGCGTCAAGGATTTCCACACGTTCAATATAATCATACTGACCATCCGTTCCGCGCACGTTATTATTAGGCAATGTTTGTTGGTTGATATATTTTTCACCGTATGTTGCGAAGTAATTCTTGATTATCGAATCAAGCACGGTTCTTGCAAAATCTTGGCTGTACTCACTGCCGACAGAGAACGACACAACATAGTCTGTAGGGAAATAAGTATATTCTTCACCGGCTTCCAAAAGAGCCTGTTTTTTAACTTCTTCGTCCGGAGGGATAATTTCCGTAACCTTACATTTTGATCGGATCGCGTCCGCACCGATATTCAAGTTAAGGTCCTCCAAAACGTTGGTTATTACCGCCGCCGAATAAATTTCCGTAACGTCTATATCGTCACCGCTCGGAGTTTTTCCGTCTGCGGCATTCTGTCCGGTATAACTGATAACCGTACTTGCTGTATATTCCTGATTATACATAGCATACTTGTAAACAATCAATGCACCGAGTACGCAGACAGCAAAAATAAGATATTTCCATTTACTAAGATATTTAAGCAAATTAAATTTATTCATATCTGCCGTCCTCCTTTCGTCTGATATATCCGTCTATAACGTAATATACAGCACAAAGTATAATAAAGAATACTACGGCAGTTCCGATAACCGTTTCAAGAATAAACATCTTGTTACCCGAGCCTGTATATTCAGTAAACGTCAAGTAATCCTTTGTTGTATGCTTGATATACTCCTTGTCAGTTGTGTCGGCAGTATTTGCTACTTGCTTTAATTCTTCATCAACTGTTTTGATAAGCTCATCGGCTTTTTTATAGCTTCCCTCATCAGCCGTTGACGCGTTTACTTTTGCGATTATATCGTTGTTGTCGATAATGTCACGGTCAACCGCATTACCTTGCGAAAGACTGTAATCAGCCTCTTTTGTAAGGTAGTCGGTACCCGTATTTGTTCTCGACATATAATATTCCTGTTTTTCGTTGATTGACGGCACCATAACCGTACCAATCATTGCCGAATCATAGTCCTGTACCTGTTGTTTTCTGACATTGTAATCAATCATAAATTTCTGGTAGTTTATATTCAGCATATCGTTTTTATAATTCAATGTTCTTATGTAGTGGTCTTTGTTTCTTGAAAGTCCCGATTCAAGTACGAATGCACTGTATTTTTTAATACTGTAATTCTGAACATTTTGAATCATTTTCTTTATAGTCTGAAAGCTCTGACCGGTTATGTCTGAACGATATGTAGCATTTTCTTCAATTCTTTGCTGAATATATCTAAGCATTTGATCCGATTTGTTTGTAAACAGCTTTGCGATTTCGATATATTCCTTGCCCTCAATATCGCCAAGGTCGTACTTTAGGACAGACTTCGTACCTACATATTCCTCATGGAACATATCGTTATACGATTTACAAATAAGCGTCATCATATCGTCAACAGAAATATTTTTAATCTCTCTGTTCATTCTGTACGAAACCGTATAGCTTGTTGAAATATAGTAAGTGCTTGAATCGTTAGGATCTATCGTCTTACCGCTGCTGTTTTCGGCAATATCAATATGTTCCGAAAGTTCAGTCGGTGTCAAAACGTCCTGAAGTCCGGCATTACTGATTACCCTTTCCATTACTCTGTCAGACTTTAATTCATAGACATTGTAACGTGTAAGGTTAGGGTTCTGCCCCTTTGACGCTTCCTCATAGTTAAGCGACAACACTACGCTTTTCTTGTTAAAACTGCCTGTATACGTCACGATAAGAGATATAAATACAAACACACACATAAGTACGACTATCGTTTTTATATTGCTGAGCACTATAAAAAGAATACGCTTGAATATGTTTGCGTCTTCCAAATTTACATTTGTAAATTTTTCATCACTTCTCTTAAAGAAACGACGCAGACCTTTCCACATTTTTTTCATCTTCTCTCTCCCAACTATAATTTACAATCTTAAAATATCATAACTACTTTATATTTTATCACATTCTTCCATTAATTTTAATAATGGTTTTCTGCATTTAACCATTTTTTGAGATTGCAGACAAAACCTTTATGGTTTTGTCGACAGGCTCTATTTTTTTTCCTTTACCCATGGCCACAGCTTTATATCCTGTGTTGTCGGAATATGGAACGCATAAGCCAGCGGCATAAGTCTCAGTACAAGACTTGTAAAGAAATAGTATAATGTATTATCTGTTGTGTATGTTATAAAGATGTACATTTCACAGAGGAAGAACAGCATACCTGTTTTTTCTCCCCAGTGATTTATCATCCAATTAACCTGAAATACCCAAGTATATATCATCCATGCCCAGAATCCCAAGAAACCGAGCTCTATGTAAATTGTAAGTATGTTATTGTGAAGTGCAACGACACCGATATGTGCGTTAGGATTGTCAACCATAATTTTCTGTAAAATTACTGTTGTGTACTCAAATCCGTACCCCATAAAACCTAAGCTTATCTGATAGTATTTTTCAATGTACTTGTACACATCATTTCTACCCATTGTATCTATGCCGAAGTAATTCGTTATGTATTCAAATGCACCTGTTTTTGTTACAACCACATACCCAAACGAAATGATAACCGCACACCAGCCGATGAATTTCATAAATCCGATACGTCTGTTAGGTTTCATTCGCCCCATAATCAATCCGAAAAACAACGCAACCGGCAAAGCCAAAAGTGCAATTCTTTTCCATCCGAGTATGAAGAAGAATATTGACACCAAAAGGCATAATATTCTCTCTTTCGTGTGTTGTGCAAAAAACAATAAGTATATTATGAAAAAGCCGTATGTAAACGTAATATCGTGTATTTCCATTGCCCTTGCAAAACCTTCTTGTGCATCACTGCCCATAAGCATTGCAATTACGGAATTTATACTGTCCGATATTCCGTACACGCCCAAGTTGTACACGACCATTAGCATATTTGCCGCCGCAAGTCCGTAAAATGTAGTAAATATCGCTCGTTCTCCGAACAAATATGCACCGGAGAAAATAATGAGCAGCACCAGAAACTGATACATAAATTTCGATGCGCCACGCAGAATGAAGTCGATAGATTCAATGTTGATTATCCACAAAAATATCGACCATACGATAATTCCGATAAGGACAAAGCCGTAAACACCGACAAAGCTTGCCGCCGTTTTAACTCTTTCCAACCGTCCTGATATAAACAGGTACGCCGCAGCCATAACAACAATGAAAAGACTTATCGCTTTCATCATACGGGTTTGGGAAACGGAAAACACTTTTAGGTCACCCATAGCCGCAGACATAAGCATTAAAATATACGCAATTTCCATTGCTATCTTTCGTTTTTCACCGTTTATAATCAACCGCTTACACGCCCTTTCTCATAAATATTTTCAGTTCGTTTCTGCACTATCACACTGCCTGCGGGATATACGCCTTTCAGCACCGAACCCGCACCGACAACGCAGTCACGCCCTATTACCGTTCCGCGAAGTATAACTGTATTTGCACCGATCCACACATCATCACCTATAACGACAGGCGACGTTTTATAACCGCTGTCGTGTATGCTTTCAGCTGATGATATGTCATGGTCATGGTCATATATAAGCACATTCGGACCGAATGCCGCTCGATTTCCTATGGTTATTCTTTCTTTTGCAACCGCCATACAGCCGTTGTTGAAAAAACACCCTTCGCCGATTTCAAGCGTTCCTCCCTCTGCACATAAAATAACATTACGTTTAGTATGTATATGCTTTTTTAATAAAATCTTCCCTCTTTCAGTTACAGATATTTTTGTTGTAATCGAAAAATCCTGTATAAATGCAGAGTGAAAACCTTTTATATTAAATATTTTTGTTATTACTATACGCAAAAATGTCAATACACTTCTGACGTACAGTGAAATTCTTTTTTTCATTCAATTCACCTTTTTGACAGAAAACAAATCTCCGTCATTTATCATTTTTTATATAATTCCAATGTTCTGTCCGTAATTTCGTCCCAACTGTAATTGTTTTTTACATATTCAATCTGCTCTGCCTTATCCGCTTTCGGTTTGCCGAGTATTTCACACAGCTTGTTTTTAAGGTCATTTACATCACTTTTCTTAAATGTATATCCATACTCCCCCACTACGTTTTTTGCAGTATCTATATCGCTTACAAGACACTCACAACCGCAAGCCATTGCTTCAAGCAGGCTTATCGGCATACCCTCAACGTCACTCGGAAGTACATACATTCTGCAATTATAATAAAGCTCCCAAAGCTCGTCCCCCTCGACAAAGCCGGTAAATATTATTCTGTCGTCTTTTGCCATATCGTGAATTTGTTTTGCATATTCGCCTGAATGACTTACTCCTCCGGCAATTACAAGTTTTTTATCAGTATCCGTCTGCATAAATGCGTCTATCAAATAATGCAATCCTTTTTCCGGAACAATTCTTGCAAGAAACAATATATATCCGTCTTTTTCAAGACCGTATTTTTTTGTGATTATATCGGCTTTCTTTTCATTTTGAACATCTATTCCGTTCGGTATGAAAACCGTTTCTCTGCCGTAAGTTTTTTTGAAATAGTCACGCGTTCCCTCAGACAGTACAATAAGTTCATCTGCATATTTCGCCGCCGTTTTTTCGCCGAATTTGAGAAATTTCGTGGCAAATCCGCCCCATTTGGCTCTCTGCCAATCAAGTCCGTGTATTGTCGCAACGGTATGTATTCCGAATAAATGCGGCAGCCATATCATCGAACAAGGACCTTCGGCGTGAAAATGTATAACGTCATATCTGCCGAAAAGTGCCAGAAATGTTGCTATAACCGAATAAACTATTGCGTTGAGTTTACCGTTTTCAAACGTCGGTACACTCTTTATCTTAACGCCCTTATATTCTTTCAAATTAACGGTCTTACCGCCGGAAACGTGTTTCCCTTTGCGGTTATACACCGTCACGCTATGACCTTTTTCGACCATTCTTGTAGCAAGTTCTTCAACAACTATTTCAACACCGCCCTCGCGTGACGGTATTCTTTTATGTCCTATCATTGCGATTTTCATTTTATAACTTCCTTATACAGTTTTATCAGTTTTTCGGAATATTCTTTTATTGTGTCATACTTTATATCTCTGCAATTTTCACTCATTTGTCTGCAAAGTTCTTTGTTGTTATACAAATATTCTATCTTTTCAGTCAACTTTTTCAAGTTTCCGCTTTCAAAAAGTATGCCTGTTTTGCAGTCATCGATAAGTTCGGGAATACCGCCGATTTTTGCACCGAGTACGGGAGTCATAAGACTCTGCGACTCCATAACAGAAAAAGGACAATTTTCCGACCATTCGGCAGGAAGTACGGTAAACAACGCTTTTTCTATAATATTCCTTAATTCATCGCCTGTCTTAAAACCGACATTTTTAATATTATCCGCACTGTTCACTTCATTTTCAAGTTCGCCCTTGCCCGCGAATACAAACGGTATATTACTAAGTTTCTTTGCCGCTTTGACAAGGTTTGATATTCCCTTTTCCTCTGAATATCTGCCGAAATACAAAACATAATTTTCACATTCTGCTCCCAACGGTTTTATCTCGTCAATAAAATTGTACATCGTAACCGTTCTTCCGTTTATATCATCATTACGGCTGATTTCTTTTTCCATAAATTCAGACGGACAGACGGTTAAATCTATCATTTTGTATGTATGACGCAATTTATAGTACCAAGCCTCGACCGCCCCAAGAATACTGCGTATTTTTGAAGAATGTACACAATTATTTTTTACACACTCAAAATACTTACCGCCGTCACATTTTCTGCAAAGACCGTCCGTATAATCATTTTTTAATTTATGATTGGGACATACAAGCTGTACGTCATGTGCGGTGTAAACAATCGGTATATTATGTTTCTTTATTTCATATATTATTGACGGCGTAAGCTGATAATTAAAGTTATTCAAATGTACAACATCCGGTTTAAAATCGCTTAACACCTTGCGGATTTGTTTTCTTGCATTAACCGAATAAATAATTTTAAAAGGGTAAGTAATATGCTTTAACGATTTTTTGTGAAAATCAATGTTTTCCGTATATGCCTCTACCCTATTTCCTACACAGTTACGCTCATCTGCCATACCGAAATATTCAACCTCGTTGCCGAGTGATTTCAAATATTCGCCTAACTTTATAAAATAAGTTTCCGCACCGCCTTTTCGGTACAGATATTTATTTACCAACAATATCTTCAAGGCAGACTCCTCCCACTATAATATGTGTATCAATTATATCAAATTTAATATTTCAAATCAAATAACAATACTTGACACTATTGTTACAACTATTATATAATCATACATATAATTTATAATCAAGGAAGGTTAATCGCTATGAATACAAAAAGACTTGATTGGATAGACATTGCAAAAGGTATCGGAATAATCCTCGTTGTACTCGGTCATACACTTGTTCCTCAGGTTCGCGAAACAGGTTTTGCAGGCTTTTTATGGATATTTATATATAATTTTCATATGCCGTTATTCTTCTTTTTATCGGGGTATTTGTTTGAAAAAGGACTTTTTCACTACACGAACAAAGGAAAATTCATACTCGGAAAATTACAATATCTGATGTTGCCGTATTTGATATTCTCAACATTTGCATATTTATTTATCGGTTTTTCGTTAAAAATCCCACTGCTTGCAAAAGTTCTTGAAAGTGGCGGATATACGGCAGTAGATTTAAAAGACGCAATTCTGCAAATTGTTACATACAATAACCACATTGACAAGCATTTATGGTTTGTTTTTTCACTGTTTATTGTATTCCTTGTGAATATACTTATTCCGAAAATTATGAAATCAAAACCAATGCTTATTGTACTTCTCGGATTGTATATTTCAAAAGCATATGTGCATTATTACGGAATACTTGACTATGTAACAAGCGATTTACTGTTTTTCTCACTTGCAAGAATTGCGTTTAGCACCGGCAACAAAAAATCAATTAACACTATTGTCACCGCAGTGATATTCGTTGTTACCAACTGTCTGTACAGTTATTTTTACGTTACACAAATGCCGTCGGGTGTTTTGAAAAGCATACTGTATTTGATAAGAAGTATCTCGTCCGTAACGGGAATTATGACGGTATGCAACATTTCAAAACATCTTCAAAACAAAGCACCGCAAAGATTATTAAAAACACTCGGTATGTATTCGTATGACATTTATCTTATGCACGCACCGTTTCTTGTGTCGGGATTGATGGGAATACTGCTCGCATATTCACCGTTTCCGACTGTTATATGCTGTGTATCGGTATTTGTGTTGGGATTGTTTATTCCGATTGTCGTGTCAAAATTCATAATACGGAAAATACCGTTTCTGTCGGTTTTGATACTCGGCAAAAATTACAAAAACAGCACACCTATAAACGCAAGCAACAATTTATCGCATAATTCGTAATTATTCGCACATACTATTACAGGGTGATTTTATGGATTACGAAAATATAAGTCAGCTTATTTCGTCGAATGTTGAGGCAACGCAATATTTCAACTCACTTTCCGCCGAAATGCAGCAAAAAATTCTTGACCGCGGAACAGGTGTGAATACACTCGATAAGCTGAAGGAATTTAAAAATCTCGTAGAAAACAACGGACTAAAATAGCCAAAACCTAAACGGTTTTGGCTACTTTATTTTTGTGTACTGATTTTATAATGATGTTTTATTTTTCTCGTTCGCTTATAATACCTTGTCTGTACGCCTCTATAAGCTCCTTTAAATCGGCTATATTTTCTTTCAATTTCTTACCGTTGTCGGTATCGCCGACAAGTATTCTGTTAAATGCATGCTGAACGGCGACTTGGTTGGACACAATATCTTTGCCGTTTTGAATAACCTGTTCCGCCGATTCAAACGGCTCGTGTGCCGTTAATGTCAGTCCGTATGAATTATATGTAAGAGTATATCCCGCAATTCCGGTCACTTTATGATACGGCTTTGAAAAACCGCCATCAATCATTATAACCTTGCCGTCGCATTTAAGCGGATTTTCACCCTCGCTTTGATGTACGGGAACGTGACCGTTTATAATATGCCCCGTTCCGTCAAGACCGAACTCTTCAAAAATCCTGTTTGTCGCGTCCTCCGTTTCAATCAAATCATAATACGCATTTTTTTCTTCGTGATGTGAAGTTTTATCCTCAATAAAGTATCTTTCAAACGTTGTCATTCTGTCACGACCAAACAATGGTGAACCCGAACCGCTCCAAAGATACCACAAAATATCACCGCCGATACTTTTTTCTTTTTTATTATTTGAAACAAGCACTTTTCTCACGCAAGCCTCATAGGCGTCATACAAATCTTTACCGCTGTACTCCTTGCCGTTCACATTAACTGCTTTAAAACTGCCGTCACTGTTCATCGGCACACAACCGTGAAACAGCAAGTTACCGTTATAAACCTTATACATACCGCCTTTTTTCAGCATTAACTGCATATGTTTCTGCAATTTTTCACACTTCACAAAGGCGCTGTAAAGTTTATTCATCATATCTTCTTCACGTTCGGTAAGTTTATACGGATTTTCCTTGTCAATCGTAGGAAAATTGACATCTTTCATTTTATAAACATTTTCACCGATAGTTACCGTACCGTTTTCAAAGTCAATTTTATCAAGCAAGCACCTTTCGTTCATATCAAATTCAGGGTGATTTTGTATAAGCTGTCCCTCAAGTTTGAATTGAATAACGGTAATCGCCTTGTGCATTTTCATTTCAAGTTCTATTTCCGTTTCGTATGAGTGCTTTTTATTTTTAATTTCAAAACAACTGCAGTCATCATCTGCATACACACTCATAGCAAACGTTGCAAGCGGTATCATATTAATTCCGTAACCGTCCTCGATAACGTCAAGATTGCCGTATCTGATACTGTTTCTGATAACGGTTGCAATGCAAGCAGGATTGCCGACAGCCGCCCCCATCCAAAGAATATCGTGGTTACCCCACTGAATATCAAGTGAATGATAAGAGCAAAGCTTATCCATTATCTTATGCGCACCGCTGCCCCTGTCGTATATATCGCCTATTATGTGCAAATGGTCAACGACAAGTCGTTGTATAAGCTCCGCTATTGCGATAATAAACTTTTCCGCCGCACCGATTTCAAGAATTGTATTCACTATTCCGTCATAATACGCACCGCGATTTAAAACCTCAGGTTTTTCCGTTATAAGTTCTTCGATAACATACGCATATGCCGGCGGAAGTGCTTTTCTGACCTTTGAACGCGTGTATTTTGACGAAACGACCTTACATATTTCAATAAGCCTGTAAAGCGTTATTTTGTACCAATTTTCCGTATCTTTATCAAGGCTTTTTATGTAATCTATTTTTTCTTTTGGATAGTAAATAAGTGACGCAAGCTCACTCTTGTCATTTGTACCGAGTGTATGCCCGAATACATCATCAATCTTCTTTCTGACCGCACCGCTGCCGTTTCTCAAAACGTGCGAAAACGACTCATATTCACCGTGAATATCAGAAAGAAAATGTTCCGTTCCCTTTGGCAAATTCAGAATTGACTGCAAGTTGATAATCTCCGTAGACGCTTTGTCTATCGTCGGATAAAGTTCCGATAGTCTTTCGAGGTATCTCACAAATTCCGTTTTCATATCTCCGCTCCTTATATTTTGGTACTTTATTTTTATTATACTATGCTATATTTGTTTTGTCAATTTGATACATTTTTAACAAAGAAAAAGCTACCGCAAATATGCGATAGCTTTTAGACTTATTCTTCACCTTTAAATTCATCACTGTGACCTGCAAGATAATCTTCAAAATTCTTGTATTCTGCCTTATGCTGTTGAGGCTTGAAGTCAGCTTTATAAGTTGTTGTGTAGCTTCCTGTTTTTTCTGCAACAGGCTTATCCGAATGATTTCTGTGCGGCTTTGGACTTCTCTTTTTATAGCCGTCCTTTTTGTAACCGCCCTTACCGTAAGGCTTTGCATTCTTAGGTGCAATTACGACTTTACGATACGGTTCTGAACCTACAGAATAAGTTGTTACTGTTTCGCTGTCTTGAAGATTTGAATGAATTATTCTTCTTTCATACGGATTCATCGGCTCTAAAGTAAACTTCTTACCTGTCTTTGTAACCTTATCGGCAAGACGTGTTGAAAGTGCCAACAATGCTTCCGCACGTTTTTCTCTGTAATTTTCAGTATCTATTGAAACCTTGATATAATCATCTGATCTTTGGTTTACAACAAGTGAAGTAAGATACTGCAAGCTGTCAAGAGTATCACCTCTTTTACCGATTACAATACCCATATTTTCGCCTGAAAGGTCGATTGAAACAGACTGTTCTTCCATCTTTGCGTCAATGGCAACGTC
Organism: Hominilimicola fabiformis; assembly: GCF_020687385.1. Classification (NCBI taxonomy): domain Bacteria; kingdom Bacillati; phylum Bacillota; class Clostridia; order Eubacteriales; family Oscillospiraceae; genus Hominilimicola; species Hominilimicola fabiformis. The sequence goes on along the minus strand of NZ_JAJEQM010000003.1, from coordinate 128,267 downwards.
AAGATCCATTGCGTTAAATATGTCGCTTAGGAATTTCTTAGCGTCATCAGCCGGATCGCCAAGTGATTCTTTCTTCACTTTCGGCTCACGCTTTACAGGCTTAACTTCTGTTTCTGCTACTTCTTCTTTTTCTTGAACATAAGTTTCATTTACAGGTTCTTCGCTCTTTATAAGAGTTACTCTAACACGCGCATCTCTTGCACCTATTCCCAAAAATCCTTTTGAACCCTCGTCAAGAACTTCTATTTCAACGTCCTCTCTGCTTGCGTTAAGCTCTTTTAATGCAAGTTCGATTGCGTCTTGTTTATTTTTTGCGTTTTTTTCTATGCTGTTGTTTCTTTTCTGGAACTGTGACAACGATCTCTTCCCCTTTCTTATCTAAAAAAGCATTTAGTATCAACTGCTGAAGAATTTGTACAACTGAGCTTATAATCCAGTACAATCCAAGACCTGCCGGAAGTGTAACTGTAAAGAACGCTGTCATTACCGGCATCATAAGATTCATTGACTTTGTCATTTGAGCAGCCTGACCTTCTGTGTTTTGATTTTGACCTGTCTGTGCCTGAGTAACTTTCATTGAAATTACCGACGCAATAACCGCCAAAACAGGAATTAGCAGCAATAATATAACACTCATATTTGAAAAATCAAGTGCCATAATATGTCCAAAAGCCGCTGACGGTGCGTTTGAAAGGTCAAGACCAAGGAAATTGAAATTCAATACCCAAGGGTGAACTCCGCCCGAAACACCTTCAAGAGCCGTTCCCTGTGTTCCGACAATACCTGCCCACTTTGAAAGCTGGATTTGCGAATTGTTCGCAAGCTGTTCCATTGTAGCATTAGCAAGATTACCAATGTTATATCCCAAATTTACCATTGCGTCCTTTAGACGGATAACTTCGTTAATAACCGACGCATTAGCCCAATCAACACCTGCAAGGTATGAAAGAGGTTTCTGAATAACCTGATAAAGACCAATCAATATAGGCATTTGAATAAGCATAGGCAAGCAGCCGCCTGTCATACTTATATTATTTTCCTTATAAATCTTCATCATTTCACGCTGAAGTTTTTCTTGGTCATTTGCATACTTCTTTTGAAGTTCAGCCATCAGAGGCTGTATTTTTTGCTGTTTCTTCATAGCCTTTTGCGAATGTATGTTAAGCGGAATCAATATCAGCTTTATAAGAATCGTAAAGATAATTATCGCAAGACCATAATTTGAAACAAGATTATAGATGTGCTCAATTATAAAGCCCATCGGTCGTGTAATAAGATATTCAAACATATGTCTTATTTTTCCTCTCCGCTGCCTTTATGTTTATCGGGTACAGGGTCATAACCGCCCTTATGAAACGGATGACATCTCAATATTCTTCTTACGGCAAGATATGTCCCGTACAAAGCACCGTATTTCTCTATTGCCTCTCTTGCATATTGTGAACAGGTCGGGACAAACCGGCAGCACGCCCCGCCTTTATACGGTGAAATTTGGTGTCTGTAAAAATCAATCAATGCGATTAAAAATTTTTTCATTTAATTAGTCCCAGCTTTCTCATAGCAAACCTAATATCGCCTTGAATCTGCGACTGTGTTTTTCCAACAGCTCTGTTTCGTGCAACAATTATGAAGTCATAACCCTTTTCAATATCATCTTCCATAAGGCGATAACTCTCACGCATAAGCCTTTTCAAGCGATTTCGCGTAACAGCCTTACCGGTCGCCTTACCGACTCTCAAACCAAGACGGTTAAACTGATATTTATTTTTCTTCATATATACAACGGTATATCCTCCGACAAAGTTATCACCCTTGTATGCACGTCTGAAATCTCTGTTGAGTTTTAAACTTTGAGTGTTTTTCATATTAAACCTCATTTGTCTTATTATGAAAAAAAGGCAACAAGCAAAGAATTCCTCCCCGCTTCCTGCCTACATCTTCATATATTATGCAGATAACTTCTTTCTGCCCTTCTGTCTTCTGCTAGCCAAAATCTTTCTGCCTGACTTAGTAGACATTCTCTTTCTGAAACCGTGTTCCTTAGCTCTTTGACGCTTTTTCGGTTGAAATGTTCTTTTCATTGTTACAGCACCTCCTCTGCTTAATTCCGGCCCCAATCAGCCGTCTTTATTCCTATCATAAAAATAGACACCTCAAATATTATATAGATTTTCTCTCGGATTGTCAAGCATTTTTTACTAAATTCTTTATTTATTTTGCTTTTTCCAATAAATCTTCGAGTTCTTTCTTATTGAAATGGTATTTATTATCACAGAACTGGCAAGTAAGTTCAGCTTCCCCCTGATCCTCAATCAGTTCTTCAAGCTCTTTTTTACCTATTGAAATAAGTGCTTTTTCCATACGCTCTTTTGAACACGTACACTTATATTCCGGTACAACCGCCTTGTTTTCACATACCATCGAAAATCCTTCCGTTACTCTGAACAGAATATCCTCCGCAGTCATACCCTCTTTAATCATTGTCGTAACAGGAGGCAACTCCTTTAATATATCTTCAAGCTGAACCGCCATTTCTTCGGTAGCCTCCGGCATAAGCTGTATCATAAAACCGCCTGCCGCTATTACGCTGTTGTCTGTATCAACAAGCACGCCAAGTGCAACCGATGTAGGTATCTGCTCACTTTTTGCATAATAATATGTCAAATCCTCCGCAATTTCGCCCGATACAAGCGGAATTTGTCCGACATACGGCTCTTTCAATCCCAAATCGCGTACAACACTCAAATATCCGCCGCCGATAGCACCGCCGACATCAAGTTTACCTTTATTGTTAAGCGGTCTGTCAACATACGGGTTTGAAACGTAACCTCTGACCCTACTGTGACAATCCGTAACGGCAACAAGGTTTGTAATTTCACCCTCGCCCTTTATCTGAACCGTCATACTGTCTGTTTCATTCTTCAATCCTGCCGCACCCATAATTGCCGCACCTGTAAGCAATCTGCCGAGTGCAGCCGTTGCAACCGGATAAGTATGATGTATTCTCTGTGCCTCATTCACAAGGTCGGTTGTCACCGCCGCAAAAACACGGATTGCACCGTCCATACTGTTTCCTCTTACTAATTTATCTGCCATTTATTTATTCTCCTATTCTACAGTAACTTCTATTGTATAATTTTCTGCGAAACTAACATTTTCACCTTCAATTTTTACAGGCAAATTGTATGTTCCCGCTCCAAGTCCGCTTACGTCAACGTAAGCCTTTACATTATCTGTGGTAATTTTTCCTTCCTCACCCCAAACCTGTGCGATGAGTTTATTGTTTATCTTAGCCGTCAAACCTGATTGTACATTTTGTGCCTGTACGGTAAGTTCAAGCTGTGCAACGGCTTTTTTTACTATATCCAATTTATACTTGACTTTTTTATTATCCTCCGGTATATACATACCGCTTGACAATTCAAGTTCATATTCGCCGAAACCGTCTGACGGAACTTTATCTATAAGTGCAATGACTTTATCATCCGTATTAGTTTCGTCCACGCCAACCGTAACGCTTGCAGGTGTGGCAAAAGATTTATCCGCTTTCAAAATATATTCCTTGTCAAGCTCTGCCGAAAGTCTTGGCACAACAGGCAAAAGTTTTGCGTCATATATCGTATTTACAACCTCCACATAAGAACGTGCACTTTCAATCGTTTCATTCTTGTTTATAAGTTCACCGTTTGTGTCCGTCAGAAGATAGTTCACGTTTTCCACGCCGTCCTCTTGAATACTTGACACATCAACCGTTGCAATAGCACCTGCAACCTCGTCTATTTCACTTTTTGCACCTGTTATTGTGACAGTCGGATTATTTACAGACGATTTTACTATCTTGTCTTTGAGCATACCGGTCTGTTTTACAGTAACCTCAATATCTTTCATTTCAAGCGGTTCAACCGTAATCGGAATATCTCCGTACTTTTCCTTTTCAACTGAAATTCTCGTTGTCGGAATTGAAATCACTCCCGACAAATTATATTCACCCGTTGAGTCAATATCGCTGACATCAACCTGAACATATATATCGTCCATAAAATTCATAAGGTCACTTCGTTTACCCGTTACAACAACCGACAATTCGGGAATTTTATCCTTACCGGTCACCGCAAGTTTTTTATCCCTAAGCGACATTTCACCGACAAATCTTACATTCAAATCCGAAACGGTAGTCGTAATATCGGGGTCATTCACATATATAACCATAAACCACACGATTACTGCAAGGAAAACCGAAAGTATTACGGTTTTCAGCTTTTGAGTATTCGTTACATTCGCTTTCTTCTCCGTCATTTCGTCCTCCAAAACATAATCTTATCTATCTTTTCGTTCGTTTCCTGCTTTTGACTCATAATCTTTTTAAGTGCCTTTGCAAGCGACTCTCTTGAAAGATTACGCGTAAGCGAGCCGTTTAACGCTATGGAAATCTTGCCTGTTTCTTCACTCACCACTATAATAACCGCGTCTGTGACTTCGCTGAGTCCTATCGCCGCTCTGTGACGTGTACCCAAATCTCTTGATAAATTATTATTTGCGGTAAGCGGCAAAAGACAGCCGGCTGTCACAATTTTATTATTCCTTATTATAACCGCACCGTCATGCAAAGGTGTATTCGGTACAAATATATTCTCCAAAAGTCCGCTTGATACATTCGCGTCAAGCATTGTTCCCGTACTTATATATTCACCCAATCGCGTTGCACGTTCCATTACAATAAGCGCACCCGTCTTTGTCACCGACATATTCGCGGCGGCTTGTGCAATCGAATCTATAACCCTGTGTAAATCGTCCTCTGTAGTGTCCGACGCAAAATCAATTATACGTCCGACTTTGAAACGCCCCATTCTTTCAAGCAAATTACGCAATTCGGGCTGAAATATTACGATTACCGCAAATGCACCGATTTGCATTGCACCGCCTAAAATATAGTTTAAAGCATTAAGTTTCAGCCACTGACTTAAAAAGAATGCTATAAACAAAAATATAATACCCTTCACAAGTTGCATTGCTCTTGTTTCACGAATTAAATTTATAAGATAATACACTATAACCGAAACTATCAATATATCAATTAAATCACTTATTCTAAGCAACTGTACATATTTTACTAAGTATTCCAAAAACGCATTCATATTCAGATACTCCTTTCATTTTCTTGGAGCTTAAGGCGATATATCCTCTATATAACCTCAGTTGTTTATTATTATACTACATTTTCGATTGTATGGCTATACAAATTTAAAAAATTTTATTGTATATTTCGAGTTTTTGTGTTATAATGTTTGATAAATTCGTAAAATGAAAGGAAGTATTTTTTATGAAGAAACAAATTTTAAGCATTTCTCTTGCAGCTGCACTTGCAGTTTCATGCACAGGTATTGCTATGGCAGAGGATAAAACTCCTACTGTATTCGTGAACCAAGGTCAAATCTTTTTTGACGACCAAGCTCCTGTAATTCTTGGCGAAGGTACTACTCTTGTTCCTGCAAGAGGCGTATTTGAGGCTATGGGTGCAAAGGTTGAATGGAAAGAAGATACAAGAACTGTTGACGTTACAAGTTCTGATAACAAAACTCTTATCAGATTGACTATCGACGACAGTACAATGAAAGTTTTTGACGTAAGCGGTGTTTTCGGAGCTCTTATGTCAGGACAAGACTTCGTTGCTCCTGAAAATGACGTAACTTTGGACGTTGCTCCTCAAATCATCAGCGACAGAACTATGATTCCTCTAAGAGCAATCAGCGAGGCTCTTGACGCAGATGTTCAATGGAACGGTGAAGATTATACAATCAATATCACAACAGCTAACGCTCCTTCAGCAGACGCAGGTGTTCCTGCATTGTCACTTTCAGCTGACAAGCTAACAGCCGCTAAGGACGAAGAAGTTGTTCTTTCTGTAAACGCAGAAAATCTTCCGACTGAAAAATTTGTTTCAGGCGTAACTGCAACTGTTAAGTATGACCCTACTGCATTTGAATTTGTAAAAGCCGAACTTGTAAACGGCGACAACGTAATCGAAGGTGCAATAGGTGCAGCAAACCCTGAATTTACATACGGTTATGTAAAAGCCGCATCTATTACTGTTAATGCCGAAACAGCAGTTACGGCAGACGGTGCTGTTATGAAACTTACATTCAAGTCACTTACAGGCGAAAAGGGTTCATTCCAACTTTCAAACGGATACAACACAAAGCTTGGTTTCAACACATCACTTCTTGTTGACTCAGTTAGCAATGTAGGCAATAAATCAGTACAATATGAAGGTGATGATCTAAAGATCAGCCAAGCTGAAGTTGTTATAAACGGTACTGATACTCCTGCCGAAACAGTTAAACCAACTGCTACTGCAGACCCAACAGCCACTGTTGCTCCTGAGGCTACCGCAGACCCATCTGCTACTGTAGCACCGACAAAAGCTCCGGCTGAAACAGCTGCTCCGACAGCTACTCCGGCTGCATAATTAAATACAAAAATTTATATAGTTGCTCAAATGAGCAACTATATTTTTTTGCATAAACAAGGCAGTCACAAAAGTGACTGCCTTGTTTGAGTCTTATTTTTTAACAGTAAACTTATCGTCCTCAACATCTACAGTAATGCTGTCACCGCTCTTAACGTTACCGTCAATGATTTCTTCCGAAAGCATATCTTCGATTTCGTTTTGAATTGCACGTCTTAAAGGTCTTGCACCGTATACAGGGTCAAAGCCCGACTTAGCAATTTTGCTTACGGCACTCTCCGTAAATGTTACATTGATTTCATTCGCATTCAAACGTTTTTCAAGAGATTTAAGCATAAGTTTTGCAATTTCCTTGATGTTATCCTCTGTCAATCTGTCAAATACGATTATATCGTCAATTCTGTTAAGGAATTCAGGTTTAAACACACGTTTAACTTCTTCCATAACTTTGTTCTTGATACTGTCGTGTTCACTGATGTTCTTGTCCTTTTCCTCGTCTTTCTTGAAACCAAGTTTAGATGATACATTGCCGAGAATTTCTTTTGCACCAAGGTTAGATGTCATAATGATAACAGTGTTCTTGAAGTCTACTTTTCTGCCTTGTGCGTCTGTAAGAATACCGTCATCAAGAATTTGCAGCATAATGTTGAATACGTCAGGATGTGCCTTTTCGATTTCATCGAACAAGATTACCGAATAAGGGTGTTTTCTGATTTTTTCAGTAAGCTGACCGCCCTCTTCAAATCCTACATATCCCGGAGGCGAACCGATAAATTTAGATACGGCGTGCTTCTCCATATATTCCGACATATCTACACGGATAAGTGCATTTTCACTGCCGAACATCGCTTCAGCCAAAGTCTTTGAAAGTTCTGTTTTACCTACACCGGTAGGACCTAAGAACAAGAACGAGCCAATCGGACGTTTAGGGTCTTTAAGTCCGGCTCTGCCACGCTTGATTGCTTTTGCAACCGCACTTACAGCCTCGTCCTGACCGATAACTCTTGCGTGAAGAATATTTTCAAGATTCTTTAATCTCTCCATTTCTTCCTCTTTCAATCTTGCGGCAGGAATATGAGTCCAGTCTGCCAAGATGTCGGCAATATCGTCCTCGTCTACAACAAGTCCCGAAGATGAACCTGTACCTTTCCAAGAAGATTTTAGTTTTTCAACTTCTTCTTTCAATACCTTTTCTTCATCACGGATTTTTGCGGCTTTTTCAAAATCTTGTGCAGTTATAGCCTCTTGTTTTTCCGACTGTAATTTTTCAAGTTTCTTTTCTTTTTCTTTCAAATCATCAGGCTCTGTCTGTGATCCAAGACGTTTTTTAGATGCCGCCTCATCAATAAGGTCGATTGCCTTATCGGGAAGAAATCTGTCTGTGATATAACGTGACGACAATGTTGCGGCGGCTTTCAATGCGTCATCTGTGATTGTTACGCTGTGATGTGCCTCGTACTTGTCACGAATACCTTTCAATATCTCAACCGTTTCTTCTACTGTCGGCTCACCGACTGTTACAGGTTGGAAACGTCTTTCAAGTGCGGCGTCTTTTTCGATATATTTCTTATATTCTTTAAGCGTTGTCGCACCGATAAGCTGCAATTCACCTCTTGCAAGGAACGGTTTTAGGATATTCGACGCGTCCATCGAACCTTCGGCACTGCCTGCACCGACGATTGTATGAAATTCATCAATGAACAATATTACATTCTTTGCCGCAAGAACTTCATTTACAACTTTCTTCAAACGTTCTTCAAATTCACCTCTGTATTTTGCACCGGCAACCATACTTGAAAGGTCAACCGATACAAGACGTTTTGTCTTTAACGGCTCAGGAACGTCGCCTGACGCAATTTTCTGAGCAAGTCCCTCAATTACGGCTGTTTTACCTACACCCGGTTCACCTATAAGGCATGGGTTATTCTTTGTACGTCTTGACAAAATCTGAGTTACACGTTCGATTTCCTTACTTCTGCCGATTACGGGGTCAAATTTACCCTCTTTTGCAATAGCTGTAAAGTCACGTCCGAACTGGTCAAGAGTCGGTGTTGACGAATTTGGATTTGGGTGATATTCGCCGCCCGGCTGTGACTCCATTTCAACGTCACCCTCTATTGAACGGACTGTATCCGTATAGAAATTCGGCAAATTAACACCAAGCGATTCAAGAATTTTTGCGGCAACTCCGTCACCGTCACGAATGATAGCCATTAACAAGTGTTCTGTACCGATATAACTGTGGTTCAAACGTCTTGCTTCAAGAGCACTCATTTCCAAAATACGTTTTGAACGCGGTGTAAGCGGAAGTTCGGCCTGCTGTGGGAGAGAAACTCCGATACCGATATATTCGTTTATTTTATCTTTAACCTTTTCGGCGGTTACGCCGTTTTTCTCAAGCACTTTAGCAGCCACTCCGCTACCCTCTCGAATAAGTCCCATAAGAAGATGTTCACTGCCAATATAGTTATGACCCATTTCCGCAGCCGCATCGTGAGCCTCGCTAATCGCAATTCTTGCTTTTTCTGTGAAATTTGAGAATAACATAATAATCAACTCCTTTTCTTCTATGTGTTATTTGTTATTTAGATATTGTTTCTTATTAATTCTGCACGTTTTTTATCACGTTCATTCGGTGATAATTCCTTACCGTCACACACAAGCGCCGGCTCTGAAAGCACCATACATTCAAGCGGTGCAATTTTGCTTTCCTTTGGAATTATACCCAAACTTTGTCCAAGCATTACATCGGACAAAAGTGATTTCGCCTCTGATGACGACACACTTCGTGCATATTTAAGTGTACCGTATGAGCGGAACAATCTGTCCGCAATGACGTCATAATTTTTTTCTTTAAGCATATTTCTTGCTTTTGTTTCCATATCGACAATCTGATTAACCACATTAGTCAATTTTTCGATTACCTGACTTTCGGAAAGTCCCAAAGTAATTCTGTTTGAAATCTGATACAAATTACCGTATGCCTTTGTACCCTCACCGTAAAGACCTCTTACTTCAATGCCAAGACTGCCTGCCGAAGAAATAACTCTGTTGATATTCTCGGTCATTGTAAGTGCAGGCAAGTGCATCATTACCGACGCTCTCATACCTGTACCTGTATTTGTAGGGCAAGCTGTCAAGTAACCGAAATCATTATCAAAAGCATATGTGATATTTTCTTCGATTACATCATCAACCTTGCTTGCAAGTGAGTAAGCCTCGTCAAGTGCAAAGCCGTCTTTTATGATTTGCAGTCTGATATGGTCCTCCTCCATAAGCATAATGCTCATTGTCCGGTCTTTGCTTATCATAACCGACTTACCTTTGCCCTCGCACATAACAGGACTTATAAGATGTTCTTCGGCAAGCTCCTGTTTTCTGATAAGCGGTGTATTATCAAGGTCAATAAAGTCAAAATCCTTTGCCAATGTCGAATTACCGCCCAAAACAGCGTTTTTAATTTTTTCTGTTACTTCCTTTGTGTCCTTTAGGGCATTCGGGAACGGTGTTTTATCAACATTTCTCGCAAGACGTATTCTTGTTGAAACAACTATGTCCGAATTATTATTTTTATACCAAATCATGACTTTTTCACCTCATTTTCTATTTCACGAATCTGTTTATGAAGTTTTGCGGCTGTTTCGTAATCCTCATTTTTAACCGCCGCCGAAAGTTCTTGCTTTAGTGTTTCGTACTTTCTCTTTAATTTAAGTTCTTCGCCTGACTTTGACGGTATCTTACCGACATGAACGGTACTCGGATGAATTTGTCGTAATGTTTCGGTTACAGGACCTCTGAACACTTTGTAACATTCACTGCACCCAAGCTTGCCATCTCGTCTGAAATCGGAATAAGTACGTCCGCAAACGGGACATTTCTTTTCCTCTTTATAAGTTGTCGGCTGCATAAACCAATCAAACCCATCAAACAAATCTGAAAATAAATCATACATTCCAATCATCCTCCTTATTTACCTGCCATAGCAAGCATATTCTTAAATATATTTGCTCTTACTTTGTCTTTTTGTGGTTGATTAACAGTCAAAGAATTGTCGCATATTCCGCTGAATATAATTGAAGCTGTTCTTTCATCAAGAGCGTTGTGCCTGATTAAGTTTGCCAAATATGATTTAGCGGTTTTCTCGTCAAGGCTTTCGCCTACGGCTTTGATGGTCTGCATTATGATACCATCTTCGTGCTTTACCTGTTTAATCCTCAAATAACCTCCGCCGCCTCGTCTTGATTCGACGATATAACCGTGTTCGGGATTAAACCTTGTTGAAATAACGTAATTAATTTGTGACGGAACACATCCGAATATTGAAGCAAGTTCGTTTCGTTTAAGCTCCAACCATTCGTCCGTATCGTCTTTCAGAAGTTCGTTTATGAAAGCTTCTATCTTATCACTCATACCCATTTTTTAATCACCTCTTTGACTTTGACTTTCTTTGACCTTTCATCTATTATTATACTCACATTGTTTCTTTTGTCAATGAATATTTTGTATTTAGTTTTTTAACAATTTGTGAACACAAAAAAGATGAGGTTTCCCTCATCTTTGATTGCAAGTAAAAAGGACAGTTTTTAAACTGTCCTTTAGTATTACTTATTAAACAATGTACCGTTTTTCTGCTTTTCGCAAGCGTCATAATAGCTTTCCGGTGTACCGATGTCAATACGAACTGCGTCAAACACATATGCGTACACATCGTTTTTTCCGATAAGCCACGGTATGAAGTGTCCCGGTGCGTCGGGATTATTGCCCTCTTTCAAATATTCATCTATAAGAGGCAGTGTATCGCGTTTATACAGATAAAACGGCGGTACACCCAAATCCGATTTAGGTTGTTTCGGCTTTTCTTCAAAACTTGTCACCTTGCCGTCACCGTCAAGTTCAACAACGCCCATAGAATGTAAATCTTCTTTATTCTCAATCGTATGCGCACAAATCATATCAGCGTTTTTACTGCGGTACATATCCACAAAATCGCAAAGCGAAAAATCAAATATATTATCGCTTGCCATAACAAGAATTTCATCATTGATATTTTCCGTATCAATAACGTACTTCAAATCACCGATTGCGCCGAGTCTGTTATCATTACTCGTTGTATGGTCGTTAATAACCTTAACTTTTTTCGGGCCTTTATAGCTTTCGCACCACTTTTCAAACTGCTTATAAAACTTTTCGTTAGTCACAATGTAGATATTTTCGACATCGCTAACCTCGTCAATTTTATCCGTAACCATTTCCAAAATAGTCTTGTCACCGAGTTTTAAAAGTGCCTTAGGCATATTTTCCGTAAGCGGATACAATCTTGTGGCATAGCCTGCCGCCAACAACACACACTGCATAATTATCTCCTATTTATTTTCAAGTTTACTGACAAGATTCTTAATCTTTGTAACAGGGTTAAGAAGACTTGATATAGTTTCATCATGGTTAAGAGTATCGATAAGAAGTGAGATATATTTTGACATATCAACTTCACAGTACCATTCACGAGTTGCAAGGTCAGGATTTCTGTAAATCAAGTTTGTTGTGAAAATCTTATCAACAATACCGTCTGCCGCCGCTTTATCAAAGCACTCAAGACCGTTACAGAAAAGACCGAATGACGCAAATACGAATATTCTCTTTGCACCCTGCTTTTTAAGGTTATTTGCAACGTCAATTACAGATTCACCCGATGAAATCATATCGTCAACGATAATAACGTCCTTACCGTTTACGTCACGTCCCAAATATTCGTGAGCCTCAATAGGGTTTTTGCCGTTTACGATTACAGAGTAATCACGTCTTTTATAGAACATACCAAGGTCAAGCTTTAGCACTGATGAATAGTACATACATCTTGACATACCGCCTTCATCAGGAGAGATTACAATAGTATCTTTTTTGTTTAGTGATATATCAGGAACGGCTCTGACAAGTGCCTTTATCATCTGATATGTCGCTTGAACATCATCAAAACCTGCAAGTGGAATTGCATTTGAAATTCTCGGATCGTGTGCGTCAAATGTAATGATATTTGACACGCCCATATGAACAAGTTCTTGAAGCATAAGTGCCGCGTCAAGTGATTCACGACCGTTTCTTCTGTGCTGTCTGCCCTCGTAAAGCATAGGCATTACGACAGTAACACGTCTTGCCTTACCGCCCATTGCGGCAATAACACGTTTCAAATCCTGATAATGGTCATCAGGACTCATATGATTTTCAACTCCGTACATTTTATAGGTAACACCGTAATTGAACACATCGCATATGATATACACGTCATGACCTCTTACGGTTTCATCGATAACGCATTTTCCTTCGCCTGTACCAAATCTCGGACAAGTTACATGAGTAACATAAGTTTCTGTATCCTCATAACCTCTAAAAGCTCTAAGATATTCATCAATCTTAGCCGTTATGCCTTCACAGCCTTTCATACTTATGATACTAATGATACTAAGCTTGCCGACTATCGGTGTTTCGTTACTTATAAAGTTGTTTGTCATTGTAATTCTCCTTCTTACTGGATATGTATTAAATTTTCTCTCTCCTCGACGGATTTTTTCCGTCTACGACCTTATTTTACATTTACATTACAAATATATCATAAGTAGCGATATTTTTCAAGTGACATATCGTATTATTTTGCATAAAAAGTATAAAAATATTTTGTACAAAATTATTTATTTTTGAATTTCACTTAAAAGTTGTTTTATTGATTTTCCATTTACGGGATTTTTTATATAAGGCGCTATCTCACAAAGCGGTTTTAAAACAAATTCTCTGTTTTCCATTTCGATATGAGGTATGATTAAATCGTCCTCGTACATAACAACATCGTCATAAAGAATAATATCCAAATCAAGTGTTCTCGGTCCCCAATGAACAATGCGTTCTCTGTTATGTGCCTGTTCGATTTTATGCAAAAAATCAAGCAATTCATACGGTGTGTAAAGCGTTTCAAGTTCAAGACAGCCGTTTAAAAAATCGTCCTGTTCAACACCGCCGACAGGCTCTGTCACGATAAACTCCGACACTTTTTTCACTCTGCAACACTTATCCGCGTCAAGTTCTTTGACAGCACCGTCAAGGTGACCTTTGCTGTCACCCATATTTGAACCGAGTGCAATATATGCCCTGTGCCATTTTCTCGTTATGCTCACTTCCACAGTATCAACACTCATCATAATCGGCGCCCAAGGTTTTTTTAATGTTATTGTTACTTCTCTTATTAAATCGTATTCAAGCAATATTTTCTCGGCAATATTTTCCGCCGCCGCCTCAATAAGCTTAAATGTGTTGTTTCTCATTACTTTGGTAATAAGATTGCACACTTCTGCATAATTCACCGATTTTTCAAGATTATCCTCTTTGCCCGCAATTCTTGTGTCACACACAAGCTCCGCATTCACGATAAATTTTTGTCCGAGTACGTTTTCTTCTTTGAAAACACCGTGATTTGCAAAAACTTCAAGTCCTCTGATAGATATTTTGTCCATTTTCCGCTCCTTTTATCAGCTGTTTATTATTGCCTCGGTCATAAGTATCGCACGTTTGTTTTCAAGCACATCGTGTACCCTTACAAATCTGCAGCCTTTCATAACTCCTATAACCGATGTTGCAACAGTCCCCTCAACTCTTTGGTCTGACGGCAAATCGAGCGTCAAGCCTATCATTGACTTTCTTGACGTACCGAGCAAAACAGGGTAGCCGAGTTCGTTAAGTCTGTCTACGTTATTCGTTATAATAAGATTTTGTTCATACGACTTCGCAAAACCCACACCGGGGTCAAGTATTATTTTATCGTCAGCAATACCCGCTTTTTTCGCAATGGCTATTGTTTCTCTAAGGTCGTCAAGTACGTCCTCCACAAAGGAATTATATTCTGCTCTTTCTCTGTTGTGCATAAGACAACACGCCGCACCCGATTTTGCAATCACTTCCGCCATATTCTTATCGTATTTCAATCCCCATATATCATTTACAAGATCCGCGCCTGCTCCGACAGCCGCCGCGGCTACCTTGCTTTTATATGTGTCTATCGAAACGGGCACATCAAAATCAGCCTTGATTTTTTCTATTACAGGCACAACTCTTTCAATTTCTTCTTCATCACTGATTTTTGTATAATTCGGTCTTGTCGATTCACCGCCGACATCAATTACATCCGCACCGTCATTTATAAGCTGTTCGGTATGCTTTAAAGCACTGTCAATATTATTAAACTTACCTCCGTCCGAAAATGAATCAGGCGTCACATTCAATATACCCATTACATATGTATGATTTCCGAATTCCTTGTTTCCTATTATCATTTTTATCCCCCTTACAACACTATATCTGTATTTTTCTCATTTTCGCTCCACTTGCAGGTATCTATTGCGTTGCACATCATACACAAACGTGTTCTCTTATCCGCAATCGCAATAATATCGCCGAGTGTTTCCGCTTTTTCGGGTATTTTCCTATGCGCCCTTACCGCTTCAACCATATATTCAATCTCATCACTTGCAAACCCACATTCACAAAGTATTTTTTTCGCAATTTCACCGCCTGCTTTGTGATGATTTGTGCCGTTTTTATATTGCTCATACCGTCCTATATCGTGCAGTAAAGCCGTACCGTATATAATCTCTTTCGGTATGTTAAGTCCGTTTTCCAAATTCAAAATATACGCACTTCTTGCAACGTCTAAAAGATGGTCAATTCCGTGATTGCAGTAAATTCTGTCCTTTTCGGCAGAATTGATTTTTGACAGAATGTCACGAAAATTTTTATTCTTCAAAATATTGTTGCATTTTCGCATACTTATTATGTCGTCCGTTTTTCTTTTCAATTCACCCAAAAACGACAATGAACCGAACGCAATAACAACGCAGTCCGTCATATTAAGGCACAATTTAAGTGCTGTATCAAAGCTTACCGCCTCAACATTTTGATTATATTCACTTATTGCACTTGCATATTTTTCGTTTGATAACGCTCGCGGATTGTTCGGTGTAATCGTGTATATCTTTTGTGCAAGCGGTGCGGTTATTTCGGCAATTTGCTTGTATGCCTTATCCGCAAACACACCTGTTATATACACGATTTTTCGATTGCCGTAATACTTTTCGATACTTTCTTTGAGCCTTTTCACACCGTCAATATTATGTGCGCCGTCAATTATAAATTCCGGTTTATCGCATATTTTTTCAAACCTGCCGTGCCATACCGTATTTATTAAACCGTTCTTTATATCATTTTCGCTCACACCGTCAATATGCCTGCACACTTCTTCCGCAACGGCGGCATTTTCGCGTTGATATTCACCGTCAAGCGATATTTCATATTCCGTCACATTGTCGGCTTTTATAAGCCGTGCATTTTTTTCACAGCACTCGTTTTCTATGACATTCATCACACAATTTTCCTGTTTTGCCGTAACGACAAGTCCGTTGTTTTTTATAATACCCGACTTTTGATATGCGATTTCTTCCAGCGTGTTGCCGAGGAATTTCATATGGTCCATACTTATCGGAGTTATCACCGATACAAGACTTTTCGGAATAATATTGGTTGCGTCCTCACGTCCGCCCATACCGACTTCAATCAAAACAACATCACATTGTTCTTCTTTAAAATACAAAAATGCCGCCGCCGTTTCCATTTCAAAAGGTGTAGGGTGCGGAGTCATTTTGTCCGCAACTTCACTGATACGGCTTATATAATAAGCATATCTGTCCTCAATCATATTTTCTGCATTTATACGAAACTGTTCAAGATAATCAAAAACCGACGGTGAAACATATCGTCCGACTTTCTTGCCGGACTCAATCAAAATCTGTTCGGCAAAAGCACCTACACTTCCTTTACCGTTAGTGCCGGCGATGTGAATAACATCAAGTTCATTCTGCGGATTACCGAGTTTATCGCAGAGATTTGATATATTATCCAATCCCGGAACAATCCCATATTGCGAGGCTTTTTTTATGTACTCTCTTGCCTCTTTGTAATTCATCAACTTCATATCCTTTCAGACAAAGCCGTCCCGTTAAAAAGAAAAAGCTCCCTTGCCATAGGGAGCTTAAATAATATTCTCTACCGTAAATCAGCGGGATGCAATCCGTATACCGCAAGCCTAAGGCTTTTCGTCAAAGTGACAACTCCCCGTTCACTCCGCACTTCACGCACACGAATCTACTCTGTTATTTTTTAATGCTGAGCCTGTCAACAAAATAAAGCAGACAAAACTGCAACGGTTTTGTCTGCAGCATATTTATATTATATACCACTTCACGCATAATTGCAATTATATTTTAATCAAATTCACACCGTCTGTCCTAAAAGTAGAAAAATAGACAAAAAATTTTATTAATTTTGTTTTTTTTGCTGTCTTGATAAAATGCACTTATAGGAGTAAAATTAATTCTTAGATTTAAAAAATTAATACTTATTTATATAGGAGGCAACAACAATGGAATCTTACAAATATTTACTCGACATTGCACTTATTTTGATAAGTACAAAAATCCTCGGACTTTTAACAAGACGTATCCAACTGCCACAGGTAGTCGGTGCTCTTATCGCCGGACTTCTTTTAGGTCCTGCCTGTTTCGGAGTTTTGCAGGAAACCGATTTTATCAAGAACATTGCCGAAATCGGTGTTATCGTACTTATGTTCGCAGCCGGTCTTGAAACAGACGTTCAGGAACTGAAAAAGACAGGTCTTGCGTCGTTTATAATCGCTCTGCTCGGCGTTATCGTACCGCTTGTCGGCGGATACTTTGTAGCCACGATCTACAACCCGATAACCGACCAACAGACAATGCTGCAAAACATATTTGTCGGTGTCGTTCTAACCGCAACATCTGTCAGTATCACAGTTGAAACACTTAAAGAACTCGGCAAACTTTCGACAAAAACAGGTAACGCAATCTTGGGTGCGGCACTTATAGATGACGTACTCGGTATTATTGCACTTACTGTTATTTCAAGCTTTGCCGGCAGTGACGTTTCTCTGTGGGTAATACTTCTGAAGATACTCGGTTTCTTCATATTCTGCGGAGTTGTGGCATTTCTTTTCATCAAGTTTGTCAATCCATGGATTAACAAATACAAAAAGGATTTAAGACGTTTCGTAATTCTTGCATTTGCATTCTGTTTGCTTATGTCATTCGCCGCCGAATATTTCTTCGGTGTAAGTGATATTACAGGTGCGTTTGTTGCAGGTCTTATCCTTTCAAACAACAAAAAAACTTCGTATATGCTAAACCGTTTCGATACGGTTTCATACGTTCTTCTTTCACCGGTATTCTTTGCAAGCGTTGGTCTTAAAGTAACATTCAGCAATATGTCTGCAACGGTTGTAGTACTTACCGTATTATTGCTTGTAGTTGCAGTTCTTTCAAAGATGATTGGTTGCGGACTTGGTGCCAAGATATGCAAATACACAAATCTTCAATCGGTTAAAATCGGTATCGGTATGATTTCAAGAGGTGAAGTTGCACTTATCGTTGCCACAAAGGGTATGTCAATGGGACTTATGAAAGACGAATTTTTCGCACCGCTTGTACTTGTCGTTGTTGCGACAACCATCGTTACACCGATACTTTTGAAACTTGCATATAAATATCAGGCAAGCCGTGAGGCGGACGTTCCTATGGCATCATCGCTTGTCGATAAGGTTGAGGAAAGAAACGACCTTGAAAAAATTACTCAAAACGCCGCAAATATGCACGAAGAAATGAAGGAAATTCATAAATAACACCACTAAAGAACCGACAATAAAATCGGTTCTTTTTTCTTGATATTATATACCGTTTTATGCTATAATATAATCAATCAAACGAAAGGATATTTAAAATGCTGACAGATTTTCATACACATATTTTCCCAGACAAAATAGCGGACAAAACGATAAAATTACTTGAATCGAACATCAGAGAAGAATACAGGCCACACAAAGCCGAACTACGCGGTACACTTGACGCACTCAAGCAGTCAATGCATGAAAACAACGTTGACATATCGCTTGTACTTCCGATTGCCACGAACGTAAAGCAATCAACAACAATAAATAACTTCGCCGCATCAATAAACGGTATTGACGGTATTTATTCACTCGGCAGTCTGCACCCTATGCAATCGGATTGGGAAAGTGTTTTGTATGACATCAAAGAAAAAGGGCTTAAAGGTATCAAGCTACACCCCGAATATCAGCAATTTTACATCGACAGCAAAGAATCAATACAAATTCTGAAAAAATGTGAGGAATTCGACCTTATAACCGTACTTCATTCGGGCAAAGATATAGGTATCGATCCGCCTGTTCACTGTACTCCCGAAAGGCTTTCTCACATTCTTGACTACGTTAAAGGCGACAAAATCGTTGCCGCACATTTGGGCGGCTGGAAGTTATGGGACGATGTCGAAAAATACCTTGTCGGCACACCGATATATTTCGACACAGCCTTTACGCTTGACTTTATCACAGATGAACAGCTTTTACGCATAATCAAAAATCACGGCAGTGAAAAAATACTTCACGCGACAGATTCACCTTGGGAAAAGCAAGGTCGAATGGCAAAACATTTATCTGCCTTACCTCTTTCAGAGGAAGATTGTAACAATATTTTTTACAAAAATGCGAAAAAACTTCTGAAAATAGGTTGAGTTAAAACGAATAATACGATATAATAATAGTATATGGCTATAAGCATTTTGCGTATAGTCCGATTTTGTTAATTTAGGAGCAGAAATATGTTCAATAATGATATAAGTATAGACTTAGGCACTGCGACGGTGCTTGTCTATATCAAAAACAAGGGCATTGTACTGCGTGAGCCTACCGTTATCGCGGTAAACACCAAAACAAACGAAGTTTGTGCCGTAGGCAAAGACGCACTCGCAATGCTCGGAAGAACTCCGCCGCATATACAGGCTGTTCGTCCGCTTATTGATGGTGTAATTTCAAATCTTACGCTTACACAGGAAATGATTAAACATTTCTTTTCAAAAATATTTTCACGAACAATCGGTCACCCACGCATAATGATGTGCGTTCCGAGCGGTGTTACGGACGTTGAACAAAGAGCCGTAATTGAGGCGGCAAGAGATGTCGGTGCAAAAGATATTTACATTATCGAAGAACCTGTTGCTGCGGCACTCGGTGCAGGGTTTGACATTTCACGTCCGCACGGTACTATGGTTGTGGACATAGGCGGAGGTACAACCGACATTGCAGTATTATCGCTTGGCGGTATCGTTGTCAGCCGTTCGCTGAAAATCGCCGGTGATGAATTTAACGAGGCGATTATTCGTTATATGCGCAAAGAAATGGGTATGATTATCGGTCCGCGAACAGCCGAAAGAATTAAAATGGAAATCGGCGGTGTTATACCGCGTTCAAATGAGCTGTTATGCAAAGCAAAAGGTATCAGCGTACTTTCGGGGCTTCCGAAAGAAGTAACTATTTCTTCAAATGACCTATACCCCGCATTTGATGATTTTGTTTATAATATGACTGAGAGAATTAAGGAAGTGCTTGAAGAAACACCTCCCGAACTTCACGGTGACATTATACAAGACGGAATAATAATGACAGGCGGCGGTTCTTTGATTTACGGTTTGGACAAGCGTATTTCGGACGACATCGGCGTCAAAGTGGTGCTTGCACCGGATATAATCGACTGCGTTGCAAAAGGTGCGGGAATTGCACTTGACAATATCGACACAGTTACCGAGCCGACTCATATATTCCACAAAAAAGCATACATCAGAGATTAAAAAAGAGAGGATATATTAATTATGAAAAACGAACCAATCACACTAACAAACGTAGAAATCCAAAAAATTCTTCCGCACCGTTATCCGTTTTTGCTTATAGACAAAATTGTTGATTTTGAAGAAGGCAAAAGCATAACAGGTATCAAAAACGTAACGGCAAACGAACCTCAATTTACAGGTCACTTCCCGGGTAACCCAATTATGCCGGGCGTACTTATTACAGAGGCACTTGCACAAGTCGGTGCTGTAATGCTTTTGTCAATGCCCGAAAACAGAGGTAAACTCGGTGTATTCACAGGTATCAACAATTTCAAATTCCGCCGTCAGGTAGTTCCGGGCGATACATTGGAGCTTCACGCTGATTTGGTTACTTACCGTCACGGAATGGGTAAAGCAAACGTAAAAGCAACAGTAGGCGGTCAAGTTGCGGCAGCAGGCGAAATCAGCTTTGCGGTTGTTGACAACATTGCAAACGAGGACTGATGATAAAAGATGATGAATGTTTAGACGATTTGCAAAACGGTCTTTTCATAATCCAAAAGAAAAACGGTTTCAAGTTTGGTATTGACGCTGTTTTATTATCCGATTTTGCAAAGGAAACAAGGTCTAAAAAAACACTTGATTTATGCACAGGTACAGGTATTGTACCCTTGCTTTTATCCGCAAAAACAAACACACCGAAAATTTTCGGTCTTGAAATACAGGAAGAGATTGCACAAATGGCACAGCGCAGTGTGGAACATAACAAGCTTGAAGATCGTATTTCCATAGAATGCGGCGATTTAAAAACCGCCGTTTCTATATACGGTCGTGACAGTTTTGACAAAATAACCTGCAATCCGCCGTATATGAAGTGCGGCAGCGGTAATCAAAATGATATTGACACAAAATCAATTTCACGTCACGAGGTTATGTGTACTGTTGATGACGTTATAAACGTCAGTGCAAAACTGCTTATTCCGAAAGGCAGATTTTTTATGATTCACAGACCTAACAGACTTGTAGACATTATGTGTGCCATGCGTAAATACAAAATAGAGCCGAAGCGTATGCGTTTCGTCCATCCGTCATATGATAAAGTACCGAATATGGTATTAATCGAGGGTATGCGTGACGGCGGTGAGGAATTAAAGCTTTTGCCGCCGCTTTATGTGTATAATCAAGACGGTACTTATTCCGATGAAATTCACAAGATTTACGGAAATTAACAAATAAAACGAAAGAAGTGATAAATGTGTTAGAGTACGATGAGTACAGACTAAAGCTGCAAGGCTTTGAAGACAGCATAAACGATTTGAGGGATTCACTTTGACATCGCAGGTGCGGAAAGTGAAATAACAAAACTTGAAGAACAAAGCGCCCAGCCGGGATTTTGGGACGATATGGATAATTCACAGAAAGTTCTTCAAAAAACAAAGCAATTAAAAGACAAGGTTGAGGCGTTTAACAACCTTGTTTCAAAATGGGAAGATACACTTGTTTTAATCGACCTTGCAAACGAGGAAAACGACGAAAGTATGTTACCCGATGTTGTTTCGGCAACTGAAGAAATCGAGGCGGATATTGACAAAATGACGCTTGAAACCCTTTTGAGCGGTCATTACGACAAAAACAACGCAATTATGACGTTCCACGCAGGTGCAGGCGGTACAGAGGCACAGGATTGGTGCGAAATGCTTATCCGTATGTATCAAATGTGGGCGCAGAAAAACGGCTATACCGCAACTGTTCTCGATTCGCTTCCGGGTGATGAGGCAGGTATTAAAAGCTGTACAATAGAAATCGACGGTCTTAATGCTTACGGCTATCTTAAAGCCGAAAAAGGCGTACACCGTCTTGTGAGAATTTCACCTTTCAACTCCGCCGGCAAGCGTATGACTTCATTCGCATCAATCGAAGTTATGCCCGAACTTGACGACAACGTGGAAGTTGATATTCGTCCCGAAGATATTAAGATGGAGGCATTCCGTGCGAGCGGTGCGGGCGGTCAGCATATCAACAAGACAAGTTCCGCAGTCCGTCTTACACATATCCCGACAGGTGTCGTAACATCTTGTCAAACACAGCGTTCTCAACACCAAAACAGAGATTACGCAATGAAAATGCTTAAAGCAAAGCTTGTCGAGCTTGCCGAGCAACAGCAGAAAGAAAAGATTTCCGACATCAAAGGTGAACAGATGGATAACGGTTGGGGCAGTCAAATCCGCTCATATGTATTCCAGCCTTACACTATGGTTAAAGACCTTAGAACAGGTTTTGAAATGGGTAATATCGGTGCGGTTATGGACGGCGACTTAAACGGTTTTATTAACGCCTATCTTAAAGCCGCAAGTCTTGGAACTCTGAAAAAATAAAAAACACGGCATTGCAAATTTTCCGCAATGCCGTATTTTTTTCTTAAAAATTGTTTTGGTTGTTTTTTTGATTGTTAAAGTTATTATTTTTCTTGTTTTGTTTTTGATTTTGCTGTTGGTTTTGTTGCTGATTTTGATTTTGATTTTGGTTCTGCTGTTGGTTTTGGTTATTGCAATTATTGAATTTACTGCTCATTTATATTCACTCCCTTCTTCAAATTCTATTTTAACCATTGTTGATTATTTTATTCAAAAAACCCTGTTTTACTTGAATTTTTCTTAAAAAAATGTTATAATAATAAGTAGTATTTATGTTAAAAAAATTGCGTTTTGGAGTAAAATATGATAGATAAGATTTGGAATATAAAAAGTAAAAAAATCAAAGAAGAAACCATTGACGAAATATCTAAGGAACACCATATTCCCCGCGTTATTTCAACCATACTTTTAAACAGAGGAATTGAAAGTGAGGATATTGCACCTTATCTGAGAAAATCAATGGCTGATATTATAAATCCAATGCTTATGCTTGATATGGACAAGGCAGTCGAACGCATAACAAACGCAATTCAAAACAACGAAAAAATCGCGGTTTACGGTGACTATGACGTTGACGGAATTACCTCAACCGCACTTTTATACAAATTTTTACTTTCACTCGGTGCAGATGTCGAATACTACATACCTGACCGCAAAGGTGAGGGATACGGTATAAACATCATGGCTGTAAACAAGCTATTCAAACAAGGTATAAAACTTATGATAACCGTTGACTGCGGTATAACCGCTATCGGTGAAGTGGAATTTGCAAAACTTCAGGGAATGGACGTTATTATTACCGACCACCACACTTGCAAAGACCGACTTCCGACAGCCGCAGCGGCTATTTTAAACCCGAAAAGACCCGACTGCGACTATCCGTTTGACGCACTTGCAGGCGTAGGTGTGGCTTTCAAGCTTATTTTGGCTCTTGCAATTAAAAACGGACTTAAAACCACAGATGTGTTTAACCAATATGTCGATATTGCCACTCTCGGCACTATTGCCGACGTTGTACCGCTTTTGGGCGAAAACAGAGTTATCGTGGATAAAGGCTTAAAAATTTTGCACAATCCAAAAAGAATAGGCATTCGTGCAGTAATGGAAGTTGCAGGTGTTTTGGATAAACCTTTAAGCGCGTCAACTATTGCTTTTTCAATCGCGCCGCGATTGAATGCCGCAGGCAGACTCGGCAGTGCGGCAACAGCCGTTGAACTGCTGCTTACAAATGACGAAAGCCGTGCAAGAGAATTGGCACTTTTACTTGATACTGAAAATAAAGAACGTCAGCAAACCGAACGTCAAATATTTGACGAGGCATTGGAACTGATTGCAAAAGATCCGAATTTCGAAAAGAAAAAAGTTATCGTGCTTGCACAGGAAAATTGGCATCAAGGTGTAATCGGAATTGTTGCGTCAAGGTTATGTGATATGTATTACAAGCCTTGCATACTTATTTCCCACACTAACGGTGTCGGAAAAGGTTCGGGAAGAAGTATAAAGGGTTTCAACCTTTTTGACGCACTTACACATTGTGAAAAACAGCTTATTGATTTCGGCGGTCACGCAGTGGCGGCAGGATTGAACGTCAATATGTCCGATATTGACTCATTCATAAAAGAGATAAACAAATATGCAGACGAAGTATTGAGCGAACAGGATATGATACCGACAGTTGATATTGACTGTCCGCTTTCAGAGCGTTCCGTAACTCTTGAAAATGCAAAACTGCTTTCAAAACTTGAGCCGTTCGGTATGAACAATGAAAAGCCCGTATTCGCACTTGCACACGCACAGGTTATGAATATCGCCCCTGTCGGTGCGGATAACAAGCATTTAAGACTTCGCATAGTGAAAAATAATCAGACAATAAACTGTATCGGTTTCGGAATGGGTGAATTTGCGGAATTTATCCATCAAGGCGATACTGTAAATATAGCATTCCAAATGGATATTAACCATTATCAAGGGAATGAAACCGTACAACTAATTTTAAAAGACATAAAAAGGAAGTGAGCATATGCCCGAAGCAAAAGAGCCGGTAATTCTTTCGCCGGAAAAAATACCTCAACACGCTGATGATACAGATGTACTTGTAGATAAAATTATCGGTATGGTTAAGGGTTACAGCCCGAATGCCAACACAGATATGATTTACGTTGCCTATAAGCTTGCAAAATCTGCTCACAGTCACCAATTCCGCCGCAGCGGTGCACCGTATATCGAGCACCCTGTTCAGCTTGCATATATTGCGGCACAGCTTTCGCTTGATGCAACGGCAATTTCGGCGGCACTTTTACACGATGTTGTAGAGGATACGCCTTACACTTATGAGAATATCGAAACGATATTCGGCAAAAGCGTTGCGGAACTTGTTGACGGAGTTACGAAACTTAGAAAAATCAAATACAACACCCGTGAGGAACAGCAGGTCGAAAACCTCAGAAAAATGTTTCTTGCAATGGCAAAGGATATACGTGTTGTTATAATAAAGCTAATCGACAGACTGCACAATATGCGTACATTGAACTTTATGCCGCGTGCAAAACAGCTTTTAATTTCAAAAGAAACGCTTGACGTATATGCTCCTCTTGCCCACCGTCTCGGTATGTCCAAAATCAAAATCGAACTTGAGGATTTGGCTTTAAAGTACCTTGACCCTGTCGCATACGAAGAAATTCGTCAGAGCATAAATCAGAAAAAGGACGAACGCGAAAAGTACATACGCGACATTATGGACGTACTTCGTGAAAAACTTGACCAAATGAATATTAAAAGTCAGGTTACGGGACGTGCAAAGCATTTTTACAGTATTTTCAGAAAAATGTACACGCAGAACAAGACAATCGACGAACTTTACGACCTTTTCGCAGTCAGAATTATTGTTGATACCGTTGCGGACTGTTACGCGGTACTCGGTATGGTACACGATTTATACACTCCCGTTCCTATGCGTTTCAAGGACTATATCGCAATGCCTAAACCGAATATGTATCAATCACTTCATACAACGGTTATAGGTCCTAACGGTACACCTTTTGAAATTCAAATTCGTACTTGGGAAATGCACAGAATTGCCGAAAACGGTATCGCGGCACACTGGAAGTACAAAGAAGGTATATCAGGCAAAACCGATATGGATTCAAAACTTGAATGGGTACGTCAACTGCTTGATACACAGACAAATATTATAGATACCGACGATTTCTTTAACACACTTAAATTCGACTTGTTTGAAGAAGAAGTTTTCGTATTTACCCCACAAGGTAAAGTTATTTCACTTCCTGCAAAAAGTACGGTTATTGATTTTGCTTTTGCAATACACTCGGAAGTCGGATATAAAATGAGCGGTGCAAAGGTAAACGGAAAAATCGTTCCGAACAACTATATGGTACAAAACGGTGAAATAGTTGAAATTCTAACTGCAAATACGCACGGTCCGAGCCGTGACTGGTTGAAAATCTGTCGCACTTCACAGGCTAAAAACAAGATTAATCAGTGGTTTAAACGTGAAAGACGTGACGAAAATATTGAACACGGCAAAGAACTTATCGAACGTGAATTAAGACGTATCGGCAACACTCACGAACAGCTTTTCAAACAAGAATGGATTGCTATTCTTTTAAGAAGATACGGTTTTCAAAGTATTGACGACCTATACGCAAGCGTCGGCTACGGTGGGCTTACCGCACAAAAAGTCGTTTTCAGACTTCGTGACGAATGGACAAAGCTGAACAAAAATCTTGAAGCAAAGAAAAATCTTGAGGCGGTATACAACGAGGAAAGCAAAACCGTTCAAGCCGAACCGGCTAAGCGTCACGCATCAAGCAAAGGTATCGTTGTTAAAGACATTGATAACTGTCTTGTACGTCTTGCACGTTGCTGTAACCCCGTTGCCGGTGACGACATTGTCGGCTTTATCACGAAAGGCAGAGGCGTAAGTGTTCACAGACGCGACTGTCCGAATATGAATCCGCAGTCAATGTCCGAAGAAGACAAGGGCAGATTTATTGACGTATGGTGGGACGATGAACGCAGTACGTCATACATTGCTAACTTGCAGGTGGAAGCACCTGACCGCGACGGTGTTTTGCTTGAAATTACAAACATTCTTTCGGCACTTAAAATACCTTTTAAATCGGTAAATGCGTATGTAAACAAAAAAGGTATCGCAATTATACAAATCGGTGTCGAAATCAGAAACACCTCCGATCTTGCACTTCTAAAAAAGAAAATAGTTCAAATTCAAGGTGTTACATCTGTAACAAGATTACAGAATTAATAATTTATTGAGGAATAAAGTCTTATGGAAAAAATGAATATAAACATCACAACCGAATATATAAAACTTGACCAACTGCTTAAATTTTCCGCACTTGCCGAAAGCGGTGCTATGGCTAAGGATATGATTTTTGACGGTATCGTATCGGTAAACGGTGAAGTTTGCACAATGCGCGGCAAAAAAATCCGTCCGGGTGACAAAGTTACGGTCGAATTTGAGGACGCGACAGTCGAAGTCGAAGTAGGAGCGGAATAAATGTATATTTCCTCACTGTCCCTTGCGAATTTCAGAAATTATACTTCCGAAAAAATTGAGTTTTCCCCGTACACAAACGTGATTTACGGCGACAATGCACAGGGTAAAACAAATATTTTAGAGGCGGTATATATTTTCTCACAAGGCAGAAGTCACAGAGCAAAGTCCGATAAAGAGCTTATAAAATTCGGTGAAGATTTTTCGCGTCTGTCGCTTGATTTTCACGATTCGGAACGTGATTACACAGCCGCTATGCAGCTTATGAAAAACGGCAGAAAGAACATTAAAATCAACCACGTTCAGATAACAAAACTAAGCAAACTTATGAATTATCTCAATGTTGTAATGTTTTCACCCGAAGATTTGGAGCTTGTCAAAGGTTCGCCGTCCGCAAGACGAAAGTTTATCGACTCATCGGTAAGTCAGCTTTATCCGCGATACCTTACAAGCCTAATCGACTATCACAAGGCGTTGGGTCAAAAAAACAGCTTACTCAAAGTTCTTCGTGCAAAAGGTGCAAAGTCGGATATGATGCTTTCCGTATGGAATGAACAGCTTGCCGCAGAGGGCGAAAAAATCATCAAATACCGTACCGATTTTGTCAAGCTGATAAATAACTTTTCAGCCGCCATACAAAATGAAATATCGGGTGAAAAATTGCAAATATCGTATATGCCGGGTATGAGGGCAAGCGGTGATGATAAAGATTCGATATACGAATATCTTGAAAAAAATCAAAGACGCGAAATTGATTTAGCCTCCGCCCAAGTCGGCGTACAGCGAGATGATTTGCACATCACAATCAACGGCAGTGAGGCGAAAATTTACGGCTCACAAGGTCAACAGCGTACATCTGCACTGTCAATGAAAATTGCACAAGCCGATTACATTCATCACATAAAAAGCGAATATCCGATACTTCTGCTTGACGATATAATGAGCGAGCTTGACATTAACCGCCGAATGTACCTTTCGCAGAAAATTCGCGATAAGCAAGTTCTTATAACTTCAACTGACACCGACCTTATCGAAAGCACCGACAATACGAAGTTATTTAAAATAAAAAACGGCTCTGTCGTAAGGGAGGAAAATTAATGTACCTTAGAGTTGAGGAAAACATTGTTGTAAATACAAAAGATATAATAGGAATATTTGATATGGATAATACGACTGTTTCAAGGCTCGGCAGAAACTTCCTTGCCGAATCTCAAAAAAACGGTCTGATTATAAATTCAACCGACGATTTGCCGAAATCCTTTGTTGTAGTTAAGGAAAAAGATGAAACGAAAGTTTTTATATCCTCCGTTTCTTCAAAAGTATTGGCAAAACGTGGTTTATAATACACGCAAAACGGATAAAATTAAGATAAAGGGAGAAAAAAATATGAGTGATTTGGAAAAGATTGAAACCACCTATGACGAAAGTCAAATACAGGTACTCGAAGGTCTTGACGCAGTAAGAAAACGTCCGGGTATGTATATCGGCTCTACCTCGTCGGCAGGTCTGCATCACCTTGTCTATGAAATCGTAGACAACTCTATTGATGAGGCACTTGCAGGCTATTGTACGGAAATTAAAGTTGATATAAACCCTGACAATTCAGTGACCGTCACAGATAACGGTCGTGGTATTCCTGTCGGTATTCACCCACAGCAGGGTATTCCGACAGTCGAAGTTGTACTTACAATTCTTCACGCCGGCGGTAAATTCGGCGGCGGCGGATACAAGGTATCGGGCGGTTTGCACGGTGTCGGTTCTTCTGTTGTAAACGCACTTTCGGAACATCTTGAAGTAGAAGTAAGTGACGGCGAACACGTTCATTATCAAAGTTACGAACGCGGTAAGCCTACTTGTAAACTAAAGGTTATCGGTGATACCGACAAGACCGGTACAAAAATTACATTTAAGCCTGACCCCGAAATTTTTGAAGTGCTTGAATTTGATTACGATGTACTTTTAAAAAGACTTCGTGAACAGGCATTTCTTAATAAGGGTGTAAAAATCCTGTTTACCGATTATCGTGTTGAAAATCCCGAAACGGTCACTCTACACGCAGAAGGCGGTATAAAGGAATTTGTACAATACTTAAACAGAAACAAAGACCCGCTTCACGATGATATTATTTACTTTGAAGCACAGCGTGAGGATATGATGGTTGAAGTTGCTATGCAGTACACAACATCATATACAGAGTCACTTCTAAGCTTCGCAAACAACATTCACACAGGCGAAGGCGGTACGCACGAAACAGGCTTTAAATCAGGTCTTACACGTGTCATAAATGACTACGCAAAAAAGAATAATTTACTAAAAGAAAAAGACCCTAACCTATCGGGCGAAGATACTCGTGAAGGACTTACCGCAGTAATCAGCGTTAAGGTTGTCGAGGCACAGTTTGAGGGTCAGACGAAAACAAAGCTTGGTAACAGTGAGGCAAGAGCGCTGGTTGAAAATGCTTTAAACGATAAGCTTTCTGCATTCCTTGAGGAAAATCCTAAAATCGCAAAAATTATTATCGAAAAGACTTTGACCGCATCACGTGCTCGTGAGGCTGCCAAAAAGGCGCGTGAGGCATCGCGTAAAAACTCAAGCAGCAATTCTTCGCTTTTGGGTAAACTTGCAAGATGTACCGATGAGGGTGCAGATTACGCAGAATTGTTTATAGTCGAGGGTGATAGTGCCGGCGGCAGTGCAAAGCAAGGCAGAAACAGACGTTTCCAAGCAATCCTTCCTCTTTGGGGTAAAATGCTTAATGTTGAAAAATCAAGAATTGACAAGGTTTACTCAAACGAAAAGTTGTTGCCTATTATACAAGCACTCGGTACAGGTATCGGCGATGATTTCAATATCGATAATTTGAAATACGGTAAAATCGTTATTATGGCGGATGCCGATGTCGACGGTGCGCATATCAGAACATTGCTTTTGACATTCTTCTTCAGACATATGCGTCCGCTTATCGAAAACGGTAATGTGTATATCGCACAACCGCCGCTTTTCAAGGTGTTCAAGGGTAAGAATAAAAACCTTGTTGAAAAGTTTGCGTTTACGGACGATGAACGTGACAGACTTATAGCCGAAATGGGACCCGGTGCAAAAGTTCAGCGTTATAAAGGTCTTGGTGAGATGGACCCTGCCGAACTTAAAGAAACCACAATGGACCCTGCTAAGAGAACTATGTTAAAGGTTGATATCGAGGACGCAATGATTGCGGACGAAACATTTACAATACTTATGGGCGATAAGGTTGAACCGCGTCGTGAGTTTATTGAAAAACACGCGAAATATGTTTCAAACCTTGATATTTAATTATAGGGCGACCAATGACCGCCCCTACAAGGCGCTCCCATTGAGGGGAGCTGTCAACGCAGTTGACTGTGGGGTGGCAACATCTCAAAACTATGTCTATCATTTGCCACCTCTCCGCTTTTCAGGCACCTCTCCTCAAGGAGAGGCTTAGTTCGGCTCCCCTTGAGGGGAGCTGTCAGCATAGCTGACTGTGGGGTGGCTTTCGTTACGTCGAGATGCCGCTCCCTACGAACGCCGACCACGAGTGACTCATTATCACATACAAAAAGCAATACAAAAGAGATGAATTAAAATGTTTAAAGACAGTTGGGTAATTTACGCAATACTATCGGCATTTTTCGCTGCACTTACATCAATACTTGCAAAAATCGGAATAAGCGACATAAACTCAAACCTTGCCACTGCAATAAGAACAATCGTTGTACTTATAATGGCATGGGGAATTGTCTTTATGACAGGCGCACAAAGCGGAATACAGGATATAACCGCAAAAAGCTGGATATTCCTTGTACTTTCGGGAATTGCCACAGGTCTTTCTTGGCTATTCTACTACAAAGCACTTCAACTCGGTGATGCGTCAAAAGTAGTTCCGATTGACAAATTCAGTGTTGTTATATCAATGATACTTGCCTTTGTAATTCTTAAAGAGGACTTGACATTCAAGACGGTTATGGGCGGTATTCTTATAACAGCCGGTACTTTTGTAATGATTCTTTGATTAAAAAACACTTGCCCTACATATAATAATATCATATCTTCTGAAAGGATTGATATTGTATGGCAAGTGTTTTAAAATACTTCTTTTTATTTTCCTTCGGCGGCATAGTATACGTCTTGATTGAAATGCTTTGGCGCGGATATTCGCACTGGAGTATGTTTATATTGGGCGGAATATGCTTTGTACTTTTAGGACTTATAAACAAAAAATACACCTGGGATATTCCTTTGTTAATACAAATGCTGATAGGCACATTTATCATAACATTAATGGAATTTATCTTTGGGTGTATTTTTAATTTATTGCTAAATCTTAACGTATGGGATTACTACGATTTGCCGTTCAATATTATGGGGCAGATATGTCTGCCGTATATGTTTTTATGGTTTTTACTAAGTCCTGTCTGCATAATCGTTGACGACTATATACGTTACCTGTTTTTCAACGAAGAAAAACCGCATTACAAATTATTTTAAATCACGCTCATAAGGTAATACACAAACGGCAATGTCAAAAGTCCCAACAGATGCGTTATAAACACACCCTCCGCACAATAAAGCACATCGCCGTCATATTCCATACCGAGTATTACAAGTATGGTTGACGCTGGCATTGCGGCTTGCAGTACGATAACCGCCGTAACCATTTCACCGAGATTAAACGGTTTTAAAACAAACATCAATATAATCGGTATAATGACCATCTTAACCGCCGTCAATACAAACAGCCACACACGTTTATATATGTGCTTAAAATCAACAAGTGCAAGCGTACCGCCTATAAAGAACATCGACAAATACGTTGTTGTACTGCCGATACCGGTCATTACCTCCCCGAATATACCGCTGAATTTCAGTCCGAATGCCATCATCACAAATGCGACAACAAACGCAATCGTTCCGGGATTTACAAGATTTTTTATACTTCCCATAAACGATTTTTCTTTTTCCTCTATCGACTTCATCTGATACACGCCGAGCGTCCAAAGACAAGTATCGTTTGCAAGTTCATAAATCGCCGCATATAAAAGTCCCTCTGCACCGTAAAGTGCCTGTATGAGCGGAAATGCCATAAACACAACATTACCGAAACACGTCATACATCGGTGCATTATCGCTCGCGATTTATCCATTTTACTTATTTTTGACGTGACCGTTCCGACTGCAAACAGAAACGCAACCACGACTATCGACACAATCAACACATAAATCGAATTTTTCAATTTTTGTGTATCAAATTCAAGGCTTGTAAGCGAAGTTATAATGAGTATCGGAAGCGTCACTCTCACGATAACTTTTGAAAGTCCGTTGTTTTGCTCTTTCGTTATGTAACCCGTCTTTATGCACACAAACCCGACAAGCATTGCAATTCCGAGTTTAATAATACTGTTTATTATTGTTTCAAATCCTTGCATACCCTTATCCTTCTGTTATACTTATTATCGAAAATTATTATATTTCTGCGTTTTTCACAGTTCGACAAAACGTCATATTCAAATGTTTCAAACTGCAAATACTTGACTGTTTCTTTTGTCGGAATATCTGCGTATTCACTCAAATTTTCTGCAATAAATTCATCCGTCAATATATCAAATCTTGTCTTTAAAATTGACCTATCGTATTTTGTAAGCGACCATTTCGGTGAATTTACGCCCTTGTTGTATGTAAAATAATCGAGTTTTAAAATATCGCAAAATAATTCATCATCACAAAAATGCGACAATATTTCATACAAAGAATTTCGCGATTGTCCGACTTTATTGTATCCGTTTCCGTCGTAAAACAGCCACAATTTTTTAAACATTTCAAACGGTGAATTATATTTTTCAAGCAAATATTCCATTGCACCCTTAAAAACACCGCTGTTATAATACCGTTCAAAAACCTCCTCTATCCCCTTTAACAAAAGCACATCTTCATAGGAAAGAAAGTCGTTTTTAAGCACTTCATACGGCGGTTTTGAGTTATATCGGTAACCGTATTTTTCTTCTTCACTTCTTATTTTCGTTCCGCGTAAAAGTTTCAG
Organism: Hominilimicola fabiformis; assembly: GCF_020687385.1. Lineage (NCBI taxonomy): Bacteria > Bacillati > Bacillota > Clostridia > Eubacteriales > Oscillospiraceae > Hominilimicola > Hominilimicola fabiformis. The sequence goes on along the minus strand of NZ_JAJEQM010000003.1, from coordinate 95,052 downwards.
GAAACCAAGCTGAAGTACATCGGGACGAAGATTAAACACATCGTCAAACGATGTGCCGAACGAATTAAAATCTTCAAAAGGCAATCCGGCTATAAGGTCAAGGTGCATATGTACACCACCCGCTTTTTGCACGAGTTTTACGGCACGTTTTATCATCTCAAAATCGGTTTTTCGGTCTATCGCCTTTATCGTTTTGTCATTTGTTGACTGTACACCGATTTCAAGCTGAAAAAGTCCTTCCGGCGCGGTTTTAAACAATTCGACAAGTTCATCATTTATAAGGTCCGCCGCCACTTCAAAATGAAAAGTCGTATTTTTTGCATTGTCGATTAAAAACTTCACCAACTCACAAGTACGTTTTCTGTCCGCATTAAACGTTCTGTCCACAAATTTAACAATTCTCACATTATGTCGCACGAAGAACATCAATTCTTCTTTCACGACGTCCATATCCCTAAAACGCACACTATGCGTTGTTGACGAAAGGCAATAACTGCACCTAAACGGACAACCGCGGCTTGATTCGTAGTATATTAGCTTGCCGCTGTTTTTTTCAATATCTTCATCCGTCATACGGAAACGGAATTGACGTAATGTCGTGAATAAGCTCTCTGTCTTTGTTTCGTATTATCTCGCCGTTTTCACGATAGGTAATTCCGTCCGCCATTTCACCGATTTCAAGCCATTCTTTAAAAGTCGATTCCCCTTCGCCGCGCATAATCGCGTCAATAAAATCGTACTTTTGCATATATTCCGTATCGTCAAAACTGACCTCCGGACCGCCGAAAATAATCTTTGTTTCCGGCGAAACCTTTTTCAGCATATCGGCAACATCAAGACAGACCTCAACATTCCAAATATAGCATGAAAACAAAACCACGTCCGCTTTTTTCAAAAAAATCGAACGCAGTATGTCCTCTACTCTCTCATTAATCGTGTATTCCGCCATCTCAACATTATCCGAATTTGCGTATGCTTTAAGCGTTCGTACACTAAGCGAAGTATGAATATATTTTGCATTAACTGCAACAAGCAGTGCTTTCATATCAGCCACCGTACACTTCTCTCTTTAGTATACCGATGTATGGCAAATTTCTGAATCTTTCGTCATAGTCCATACCGTAGCCGACAACAAATTCGTCAGGAATTTCAAAACCTTCGTATTTAACGTCAACCTGCGTTTCACGTCTTGCAGGCTTTGAAAGAAGTGTACAGATTTCAACGTTTGCACCTCTCTTTTTTAGAAGCTTTACAAGTGCGCTTAGCGTATTTCCGCTGTCAATAATATCTTCCGCAATAATTACATTTTTACCGTTTACGTCAATTTGTCCGTCCTTCAAAATCTTCAATTCACCGGAAACAGACGAACTTCCGTAGCTTGAAACCTGCATAAAGTCAAGCGAAACATTTACGTTAAGATAACGCATAAGGTCAGCCGAAAAAACAACACTGCCCTTTAGGATAATCATAAGTACAATATCCTTACCGGCATAATCTTTATTTATTTGCTCAGCCAAATATTTTACTTTCTCTTGAATTTCGCTTTCATTAATCAATATTTCCTGTACTTCGTTTATCATTATTAATATTCCCCTTTTTAGTATGATATTTTTATTATAACATATATTTTTGAATTTTTTAATAGAAAATGCGAAAAAAAATCGAATTTTCGGAAATAATATTTTTATGAAGTAACTATTAGTTAAAAAAATCGAGAAAGGCGTGGTTTTCTATGAAGAAAATACTGTTTTTTATACCAATCCTTACACTTATGTTCAATACCGTCTTTGCCATGCCCACAAAAACGAATGATGAAATCATAGCAGATTACCCTTTTACGAACAGAGTAAATGAGCTGTCAGTTTCGGAAAAGCAGGAAATCACGAAAACCCTTACCGCCTGTGCTGATGTTATGCGGTTTAATATAAGAAATTATAACTATGACAAACTTTTCAAATATGTGCTTTACACTCACAAAAATTTTCAAATCCTCACCGACATTCCCGCCGATACGGGAAACAGCAGTAATTTGGGTTATAACAATGTTACACTTGTGAACAGTGATTATATCGATTATATTATGACGAGAGTTTTCCGCATAACACCCGAAAAACCACCTGTAAATGAGCTTTTGGAACGCGGTTTCTGTTACAATGACGGTTACTATTATTATATCGGTGGTTTCGGTGTTTATTTTGCGACGAAAATTGTTGATATAAAAGGCGTTTATGATATTGGCGGCGGTGTTACATTTGTTGTTTTCGGTGACATTTATTACGAAGGTGACACAAGAACACCCGAATACAGTTTTGCAATTCTGCAAAACACCGAAAACGGATATTCATTAATGCGTCTTGGTATGGGTGAAGATTTGCCGACAAGCGATGAAGTTCGATTGTATTCGCCGTTTAAAACTTACAACGAAATGAATTGGAATATAAATAATGTGGACAATAATAATGATGATTTTGTAAAATCGTATATCTCAATACCGATACTCTTGCTTGTCATATCGCTTGGATTGATAGGACTTACCGCGTGTATCGCTGCACTTGTAAAAAGAAAATAGAGTGGAATTGGGAAGTTACCTCAAAATTCCACTCTCAGACGTCGACAAATTGTCCGGAACGTGCAAAATATTATTTTTATACTTTAAATTATAGCTATAACAAATAACAGGCAAGCCTATCTTCGATATACGGCTTGCCTGTGCACTTTTTGTGAAAATAAACTCTAACGTACAGGGTGTACGCCGATGAGTTCATTTTCACAAAATCCGAACTAATTTCTCGTCCTCTGCCAGCTCGTATTTATAAAACAGTACCGCCGCCAAGAACAATATCACCGTCATAAAATACGACAGCCTGTCCCGGAGTAACCGCTCTTTGCGGTTCGGGGAACATCAATTTAACCGTACCGTCTTTTTGCGGGCAAAGCATTGCCGCCGCAGGCGGTGCTTGGTAACGTACCTTTGCGGTGATAAGCATATTTTCTTTAGGAAATTCACCCGACACAAAATTCACATCGTATGCGGTTAATTCATTTGAAAATTCCATTCCCTTTTCACCGAGTGTAATCGTATTGTTTTCCGCATCTATCTTCATAACAAACATAGGTCTGCCGTATGCACCGATACCCTTTCTCTGACCGATTGTATAATAAATCAAACCTCTGTGCTTGCCGATAACATTGCCGTTTACGTCAAGTATATCGCCCTCTTTAGGCTTGTAACCGGAATAGTCGGTTATAAATTTCGCGTAATCATCATCTTCAACAAAGCATATTTCCTGACTGTCAGGCTTATGTGCAACGCCAAGTCCAAGTTCTTCCGCCTTTTGACGTACCCAATCCTTATTATATCCGCCCAAAGGCATTAATGTATGTGCAAGCTGTTCTTGTGTAAAATTGTACAGCACATAGCTCTGGTCTTTCTTAACAGCCTCACTTGCACGAAGAATATACTTGCCGTCCTCACCTTTTTCGATTTTGGCATAGTGACCTGTCGCAACGTAATCAATACCCATAGCCAACGCTTTTTTTAACAATGCGTCAAACTTCAAATACTTATTGCACGCAATACAAGGATTAGGTGTTCTGCCGTGAATATATTCATCAACAAAATAATCAACGACCTTATCTTTGAACATATCCTTAAAATTCATCACATAAAAATCAATACCGAGCTTATCACACACACGTCTTGCGTCCTCAACCGCACTTTCCGCACAACAGCCCTCATGCTTCATATTACAGCTGTCCGAATACGTCCAAAGACGCATAGTCGCACCGATTACGTGGTATCCCTGCTCCTTTAAAAGAGCCGCCGCAACGGAACTGTCAACGCCGCCCGACATTCCTATCAATACACTTTTCTGTTCCAATTTATGTTTCCTCCTCAGATATTAAAACGGTAGCCTACACCCCATATGGTTTCTATATACCGCTCATTTTCAGTATTTATCTTATCACGCACACGCTGAATATGTACCGTAACGGTCGACACATCACCTATTGCGTCCATACCCCATATTCTATCAAATAAAACCTCTTTTGAAAAGGTATGATTCGGATTTTCCGCAAGAAATAATAGTAAATCATATTCTTTTGCAGTAAGCGATATTTCTTTTCCGTCCACTGTAACCTTATGCGCATCTTTGTCTATCATAAGTTTACCGACTGTTATTACATCACCGCTTTTTGATGTAAGCGTATCGTATCGCGATATATGTGCCTTAACTCTTGCGACAAGTTCGTTCGGTGAAAACGGTTTCGTCATATAATCGTCCGCACCCAAGCCAAGTCCGCGTATTTTATCTATATCGGTATTTTTCGCCGACAAAAATATTACGGGCGTTTGTTTCTTTTTTCTGAGTTCCGTTATAACCTCAAAACCGTCCATACCCGGAAGCATTATATCTATTATTATAAGGTCAAAATTTTCCGCAAGTGCTTTTTCAAGTCCCGTTGTACCCCTTGCCGCAATTTCACACTCAAAATCATTTATTTCAAGATAATCTCTTTCAAGTTCCGCGATACTGCTGTCATCTTCTATAATCAATATTTTTTTCATTTTATTCTCCTTAGATTTTCGGCAAAAATACAACCGCCGTTGTACCCTTACCCAATCCGTCACTTTTCAGCCATATCTTGCCGCCGTGTTTTTCTACAATCTGTTTTGCAATACCAAGTCCAAGTCCGCTGCCCTTAATACTCCTCGAACTGTCCACGCGATAAAATCCCTCGAACACATTTTTAAGCTCGTTTTCATCTATGCCGATACCATTATCGCTTATATTCACATACACACCGCCGTCACTGCACATTGTACTGACGGAAAGCGTCGGATTATCCTCACTTCTGTATTTCACCGCATTGTCTATCAAATTAGAAAATACTCGGCTTATTTTCTCATAATCCATTCTCACGATAACTTCATCGATCGGAATATCTGTTTCAAGTTTTATACCGTTTTTCTCAAGGTCAAGTCTGTAATCATCTACGAAATCACGCATAAACGAATTAATATCGCCCTCTTTAAATTCAAATATCAGTCTTGATAATTCCAGTTTCGAAAATACGGACAGATTATTCACCAAATCGTCTATAACCTCCGCTTTTGTATGAATTGTATCAAGATAGCGTTTCATCTTTTCGGGTGTGTCGGCAATGCCGTCCTGTATACCCTCAACGTAACCCTTGATTGACGTAATCGGCGTCTTTAAATCGTGAGAAATATTTGCAAGGAGCATATTCCTCTCCTTTTTCATATACTTTTCACGTTCTCTGGCGCGTTTCAACTCCTTACGCATCATATCAAAATTATTACAAAGCATGTCTATTTCGTCATATTCACTTCCCATAACCTCAAAATCAAGGTTATCGGCACGAATATAATCGGCGGCTCTTGCAAGATCATTTATTGAATGTTCAATGCTTTTTGTCATCAATCTTGTGGCAACGGTAGTTGAAAGCACGACAAGCAATACACATATCGTAAGCCACAACACCACATAAAATATTGCACTCGGATTACTTTTGAAAAATTCACCGACTGCCTGCAAAAAAACATACGGGTCAATCATTGATGCCCTTGATATATTTAATTCTTCGACAGGAAATTTTAATATAAATATCAGCACAAAACATACCGAAATAACACCTATCAGAAGGATAGGTGTTATCAGCATAATTATATTATATATCGCAAATTTACTTTTAATCTTCATAACATTTAATAATCCTTACTATCAAATATTATATACGATAATGTGTATAAAATCAAGATTGAGCCGAACAAAATTCCAATCTTCGATATAAGTGCCGTAAACGGAAGCACATTGCCGATCCAAATCTTGTGCCATTGTGAATATGCCGTAAATACCATTTGTCCGACAGGCGTTATATAGTAGTTCAAGTATTTAAAGAACACATACACAACTATACATAAAAGCATTGCAAGCGTCGGGCTTTTTGAAATCATATTTATGAGCAGCGCCATTGAAACTATCGCTATAAGCGGTATCATATTGATAAGATATGCCGCAAATGTTATCGGTACACTTCTTAAACTGTTGCCGGATACGATTTGAACGATTAACGAGATAACAAACATTGCAAGTGTCACCATACAACCAAGCACAAACACTGCCAATGACTTTGATGTCATAACTTTAAATCTTGTCAGCGGTCTTAAAAGCGACGCTTTCATGCTGTCCTCCTGTACTTCGCTTGCAAACAAATCCGTCACTGCCATAAATATTATAAGCGGAACAAGTATATCAAAAACAAATCCGACCATTTCCATTATCAGATTGCTTTTTATAACAACTTCACCGCCCGTAATCTTGCTTACAAGTACATTACCGCCAATTCGGAGAATACATATAATCGCACCTAAAACAGTTAAAACAAGATACTTTTTTTTCATAAGAAGTTTTTTAAGCTCACTTCCGGTATTCAAAATCAGTGCTTTCATATAATAATCTCACCCCTTCTGTCCTTAACAACACTTAGGAAATAGTCCTCCATTGACGGATGAAGTCTTAAAGCGTCCTCCGTAGTTGATGTTGCTATCAATTCGCTTTCATATATAACCGCAACCTTGTTGCAAGTCTTTTCAATCTCGCCTGCCATATGACTTGAAATAAGAAAAGTCACGTTTTTCTCTGCATTGAGTTTTTTTATAATTTCTCTGATTTCCACAACGCCCTCAATATCAAGTCCGTTTACAGGCTCATCAAGAATTATCAAATCGGGGTTAGATACGAATGCAACCGCCAAACCAAGTCTTTGTTTCATACCAAGTGAAAACTTACCCGCTTTATCATTTTTGTACGGCAGAAGATGTACAACGTCAAGTATATGTTCAATGCGTTTTCTGTCTACGTTTGGATACATATTCGCATGCATTTTTACGTTTTGATATGCCGATAAATCTTTATATATCGCCGGTGATTCAATCAACGCGCCTGTTCTTTGCATAATACTTTCAAAATTATCGTGCAAGTCCATACCGAACACCTTAACACTGCCCTCCGCATTAACAAGATTAAGTATTGCTTTCATCGCTGTCGTTTTACCCGAACCGTTCGGTCCGAGTAATCCGAGAATGTCGCCCTGTTCAACGGTTAAATTCAAATTTTTGATACCTCTGCCATTGCCGTAAAGCTTTGTCAGATTTTTAATCTCGATTACATTCATAATCTCACCCCTATCCGTTTTTATAAATTATTCGTCATCTCCGTAATATGTGTCAACTCCCGAGTTATTAGAATACTCAACATTCGGAAGTGTGGAAATATCAACTCTCTCAGGCTTTGTAGTTCCGTAGTCTGACATATCCAGTGTTATATTAACTGTTGCCTCATGCTTTTCGCCGTTTGAATCATTGCCGACCATACTTGCTTCCGCATTCAAATTAGTAAATCTGCCTTCATTGTCAACCGTAAATTTCACTGATACGTTTTTAACAATCGGATCTGTTCCAAGCAAGGTGTACGGATCACTGTCATCATCAGAATCAGCGATATTTTCTGAGAACATTGCGGATAAGCCTGCATTCGCAACTTCAGGGATTTGAATTGCGTCAAGATTCATTTCATATGTTGAAGAATTATCATCACCTGACACATAGATTATGTTGTTTTTCAAATCACCAATCATTGTATCACCGATAAGCTCAACGAAATTAACCATTTTTTGATTTCTCTTATCCTCATTTGCATCTTCGGTATAGAATTTATCAAATCCTCCAAATAAATTTAGGTATTCAGATGCGTTTTCCTCAACAAGTGTTCTTTTTTCGTCATCATAATGCGTTGACAAAATTATATTAGTATCATCTTGAACCCATTCTCTGTACTCACTGTTATAATCATATGATGAAACCTTATTTTCCTTGTTGATTTTTACGTCACCGTTTCTGTCATACAATTCTTTCAACGTGTCGCTTGAAATTTCATTACCATCAAGACTTATCTTTGTTGTCATATTCGCGGTGTAGTTTTCATTTTTCATCAAACCTTTAACAGCCGTCTTAGCCACGTCATATCCGTTTGATGTGTTGTAGCTTGCGAATGCCGCTCCGGCTAACACCGTTACACCCAAAACCATACCGATTGCCATTGTTATTTTCTTCTTGTTAGATTTCATTTTAATCATTCCTTTCTATCCCAAACACTGTCTATTATTTCTATAAGGTACCTTATGATTATATTCTATCTGTTCTTTATAAACATTATATAATACAATTCTAAATAATTTATAAACAAATATAAATAAATTATAAAATCCAACAAAAAAACCACTTGTCCAACATAACATTGAACAAGTGGTTTAATATTAACTAATTAAGTCAGTCAAAATCAATTATTTCTGAACTGAATCGTCTTCTTCATAAGCCTTGTTTAGTTCGTCGATAACCTTTTGACCACCTTGTTGTAGCCATCTGTCTCTTTGAGCCTTCCACTCGTCTTCGCTGATTTGACCAACGATGAACTTAGTATTAGCCTCACTCATGATAGCGTCAAGTTGTGGACCTCTTGTTGAATATGTATCTGATACATATGGTTCAGCAGGGTTAGCAACTGTGTGAAGTTTGTTTTCATCATAAACTTCCTGAATCTTTTCAGCAACGTCTGTTGCATACTTAATTTGAAGTTCTGTAGCAACTATACCTGTTGAGAATTGGTTAAGGTCGTTATATTCTTTAGTTAGGTTAGCATCGTCCTTCTTAACTACATAACCGTCAGCGTCAAGGTCATAGTTTCTGCCTTCGATACCGTAGTTCATTAGGTTTAGAGCTTCCTGTTCATTAGCCTTATCCATTACGCCAAGAATGAAGTCAAGGTCTTCTTCTGTAGCAACAGATGTCTTAGGGAATACATAGTATCCGTCATAACCTGTTGTAGGAAGTGTTCTTGGTTCTGAGCTTGCGTCCTTTGTAACGTAACCGAATACGTCAACAACTGCGTTAGGATCGATAGCTTGGATATTTTGTGCAAGTCTTCTTGCTCTGTCGGCAACGTCGATGATTACACCGGCTTTACCTGATAGGAACTGCTCATTCCACTTATCTGATGAATATGTAGCCATATCTTGGTTGATAAGACCTTCGTTATAGCACTTGTTCATGAACTTAAGTGCCTCAAGATATTCGTCAAACATAAATGCAGGAGCAAGCTTGCCGTCCTTTAGACCATACTGGTTAGGAGCGCCCATCCAAATAGCAATATTGTTAAGAGGACCGTTAAGGTAATCTGTAACGATCATACCGTATGTATCATTAGCACCGTTACCGTCAGGATCCTGTTCCTTAAAAGCCTTTAGTACATTATAGAAATCATCTATAGTCTTTGGCTGTTCAAGACCAAGCTTATCAAGCCAGTCTTTTCTGATTGAAACGCCGGCTCTACCAAGTTCTCTTGAACGATATACACCGTAAACTTTACCGTCGATTGATGTGTTGTGGTTTACAGTTGGATCTGTTTGAGCAAGATTTGGGAACTTTTCAGCATCTGTTAGCTTATCTGTAATATCCCAGAATGTACCTGCTCTTGAGTTTTGAATAACGCTTGAACTTCTTGAACCAACAAGCATAACCTGTGGATATTCACCTGAACCCATCGCAGCTGTAACCTTTTCGTCATAGCTTGTTGACGGTACCCAAGTGATATTTAGCTTTGTACCAAGAAATTCTTCAAGTTTTTGAAGAACAGGGCTGTCCGGTGATGCTGATTCTGTATTGTAAGCCTTTGTCATAACATTAATTGATGGATTTTCCTTGTCGATAGAAACTGCTTTTTGACCGCAGCCGGCAAGTGAACCTGTAAGCATTACTGCTGCAAGTGAAACAGTAGCAATCTTCTTCCAAGTTTGTGTCATTGTATTTTCCTCCTTAAAAATATATGTTTTTCTCTAATTAAGCGGCTATGCCGCAATAATTCATTTTAAACTACCAAAAAAATTATTTTCTTAAATTAACTCTCTTAATTAACCCTTAACGGCACCGACCATAACACCTGCTGCGAAGTGCTTTTGTAGGAACGGATATACGATAAGAATAGGAACTGTACCGATAACGATAACAGCCATCTTCAATGTATCTTCCGGAATAAGTGCATTCGGGTCAGTTTGTGTTTCAGCTGTCTGCATTACGATATTTCTAAGCACAAGCTGGAATGGGAACTTTGTTGAATCTTCAAGATATAGAAGAGCACCAAAGTAGTTGTTCCAGTGACCAACCGCATAGAACAGACCGAATGTAGCCAAACACGGAAGTGACAACGGAAGTGCTATCTTTATGAAGATACCAATGTCACTGCATCCGTCGATAGATGCGGCCTCTTCAAGTTCTCTAGGAAGTTCCATAAAGAAGTTTCTTACGATAATCATATTATACGCACTGATTGCCCCCGGCAAAATAAGTGCTGAATATGTATCGTACATACCAAGTCCTTTAACAACCAAGAACAACGGAATCATACCGCCGCCAAATACCATTGTGAAAAGAACCATATTAAGCAGTGGTTTTTTACCTATAAGATTTGATCTTGAAAGACCGTATGCCATTGTTGTTGTAAAGAATAGGTTAATAAATGTACCTATTGCTGTTACACATACTGAAATTAACAATGAATGGAATACTCTTGTACCCATATCGTTCATATCAAAAATTCTTGCATAAGCGTCAAGAGTAGGACTATCAGGAATAAAGAAAATCGGTCTTGTTTGAATTTCCGCTTCAGTCGCAAAAGACGCTGCAATAACGTATATGAAAGGTATAACCATGATAACCGCTATAAGAGTAAGTAATATGTATATTACCACATTAGCAATTATATCACCGACACTTCTTCTTTTTATACTAATCATGTCTTATTTTCCTCCTTCTATTAGAATAGACCATCCTGACCGGCCTTCTTAGCAAGACGGTTAGCTGTCTGAATACATATGATACTGATTACAGATTTAAACAAACTTACGGCAGTTGAATAACCGTAGTTACCCTGTACTCTACCTATTTGATAAACGTATGTATCGAATGTTTCTGATGTGATTCTGTTTAGGTCATTCTGCATAAGGATGATTTGCTCAAAACCTGTATCAAGAACGCTACCCATACGCAAGATAAACATTGTAACAACTGTGCCCATGATTGCCGGCAATGTTATGTATATAAGCTGTTGGAAACGGCTAGCACCGTCAACGATAGCTGCCTCGTATTGTTCTACGTCAACACCTGCCAAAGCTGCAAGGAAGATGATTGTGCCCCAACCTGTTTCCTTCCAAATGTTTTGGATAAGAAGTACCCAATAAATTGCGATAGGACTTCCAAGTGCATTTAGGTTTTTACCTGTCATTGACTTTACGATTTCATAAAGCGCACCACCGCTCATACCCTCCATTGACGGAGTCTTAACAAGCATGAATGTGATAGATGCGATGACAACCATTGATACAAAGTGAGGTACATAAACAAGTGTTTGAAGAACTTTCTTATACCATTGTACTTTGATTTCATTAAGTAACAGTGCCAAAACAATCGGCAACGGGAAGAAGAATATAATGTTCATTCCCGAAATGATTAGAGTGTTTCTCAACAGTTGCAAGAAACTTGAGTCTGTAAAGAAGTTCTTGAAGTTATCAAAACCAATCCAACCGTTAAAGAAGTTTGAACCGAAGAACGGAATTCCTGCGTAGTAATCTTTGAAAGAAATAAGAATACCCCACATCGGAACAATCTTAAAGATTATAAAATACAAAAAACCGGGCAATAATAATAAGTACATCCACTTATCTCTCTTTATTTGTGCCCATCTTTTTTGTTTCGCCTCTGCTTTCTCCTCAGGTGAAAGCACGACTTTCTGAGCTTTAGCCATAGTAGACCCTCCCTAAAAAAGTTTACTGTTGTTGTTTCAAGTCAATTGAAATCAGCAGAAACCGGGCAAGTATCCGCAAATTGCACAAAGACTAAAAACTGATAAATATATTATAGCTTATTTTATTAACTTTTGCAATAGATTTTGTGAATAAACTGCAAAAATTATTAATTTTTTTTGTGGTTTTGTATAAATTCACCACTCAAATTATGTTTTCGCATAAATATATTTAAAACGGTATTACTTATAATAACACTTCAACCGTTTAAAAGTCCATAAAAAAATCAGTGGTTTTTTGTTCAATTTAACGATAAAAAAATGACGGATTTTAGTCCGTCATTTTTATTTGTTAATTATGACTAAAAGTTTTATTCGGCTAAGAATTTGTTAAGTCTGATAACTTCGATACCCGCAAGCATAACAATACCTGTACCGTGTGTATCGTTTAAGTTCCAGCCAAGTTCATACTTATAGTAGTCGGCAATAAACGAGAACTCACTTCCGCGACATACGCCGTATACGTTACCGTTTGAGTCAACACTTGTCTTAGAAATACCTTTCCAAGCCTTGTATATAGCCTTAACGTACTTTTCAGGATTCTTTAGCCAGCCGAAACGAATACCTCTTGAGAACGCATATATAAACATTGATGTACAAGATGTTTCAGGATATGATTCGTGGTCGTTAAGTACCTGGTGCCACATTCCCTCATCGTCCTGCAATGCAAGATAACCCTCGCACAAAGTGTTAAGGAAATCAATAAGGTCGTTTCTCTTTGGATGGTCCTCAGGAAGGACTTCAAGCAATTCTGTCATTGAGAACACTACCCAACCGTTACCGCGTCCCCAAGGAACATTTGTCTTTGAATCATATTTAAAGTCATAAACGTGTGACATAATCTTTTCTTCCGGCATAAACAAACGTTTCTTAAAGCCGAAGAACTGATTTGCCGCATCGTCAAGATACTTTTGGTCGCCTGTAAACTGTGAATATCTTACAAGGAACGGAACTGACATATATAAATCATCCGCCCACATAGTCATATTATGGAAGTGGTGCATCATTTCCTTACGGAAGAATGTACCGTCCTCAAGTCTTGACTGGTGGTTGTAAATATAATCACCGACATAATCGGCAACTTTCTTTACGTCACGAAGTCCAAGATACTTGTTTACTTCAAGCATCATTGACGCAAACGAACCGCAGTCGTCAAGGCTGTCGATACTTGTAAGCAAGTTGTGTATACTTGTCGCACCGCCGTACTGCTCTTTATCCCAAAGTGCATATTCAAGCGTATCAATACATAATTGAACATGGTCTTTTATGTAATTCTTTATATCTTCCGATCCGATTGCAATGGCTGTATGAAGAAGTCCGTACATTGTAACACCCAATGGGTAGTTCCAACGACCGAACAGTGTATTTTCGTTATACGGTCTTACAAACGTATCAGGTGCGTCCAATCTCCAATATGTAGCAGGCTCACCTACAATGTGAAGCATATCAGACGCAGTGTCAAACGGAAATTCAAAATCGTTTACGAATGTACCGATATACATCCATACGTCATCTGTACCCTTAACTCTTGCCGCACTTTCAAATTCAACAGTGTCACATTCAAGTGTGTACCCCCAGTCGTTGCCATCGCAAATGCACTTTACATATACGTCATATGTGCCAAGAGGAAGTGTAGCGTCAAAAGTTTCTTTGCCGCCTTTTGTCTTGAACACTTCTTTCTTATTTATATACACAACCGTTTCACCCTTTGTATCAAGAGTAAACTTGTGTGTTGTGTTGTTAATATCGTCAGCAAATACCTTTGTGTAACCTACTGCGTATTGACCGTTAGGTGTACCGAACATACGAGTCAGCTGACCCTTTTTCATTTCGTCGTCAGACCAGTTTATTACAGGATAAAGCTTTTTGTCAAAGTCCTTTTCGCTCATACCGATTTCAAATTCAGGCACATAATCGTCCGGAACAAGTTCTGTAAATACAAAGCCCTCTTGACCGTCACGTTCCTTTGTCGGCATAAGTGTGTACATATCCCACTTACCGATCCATGTACCGAACTGACCGCCAAAGCCCGCCTTTGTCTTTTTGAACTGAATTCTGATGTCGTTCCAACCTTCTTCAACATCCATAAATACACGCGTTGAAGTTTCAGAATATCTCTCTTTGAAAATATCAGACTTATATGCAACTTCGCCGTTTACATATACAACCATAGGTCCGAAACAGTTTATATCCCAACCGAATGAAGATTTACCGGCTGAATAGAACTTTGTGAATGCCCATACACATTCCTTGTCCTTGCTGTCAGGGAAAATCTTGTTAAAATCAACAAGGTATCTGTAATCAGTTGTACGAACGATACCATTGTTTGTGTATGCACGATAATAAAGTCCGTGCTTTAGATTTTGTCCCATATATCTGTATGCAAGCGATGAAATTATCGCCTGCGGGTCAGTGCCCTCGTAAGCGTTAATGCTTTGACTGTCATCAAAATAATAACCCATTTTACTACTCTCCTTAAAAACTTTTCTTATTAGTTTATTATATCATTATCCTTTGTTGCTTGTCAATTAAAAATCAGTTGTTTTGGTTTTATTATTCGGTGTATATTAAAACGGTGTTCTTTTCTTCGTCATAGTCAACATTAATCCCAAGCACCTTGTTTTCAGCAAGTCCTCTAAGCAAGAAACAGTTATAACCGTTCACAAAAATCATTCCTCCGAAACGCACATTTTCACCGTTACGACAAAGTGAATATGTTCCGGCGGCTTTTTGTCCGGCGGTTTTAACCTCCGCAATTTCATCTGTATCATTTTCGTTAGCCGTATACGGCTTACCAGTTACAATGTTGATTTTACCAACAGTTTCATCATATTCCACATCAAATTGACTGCTTGTACCGTTTAACAGTCTTGCAAGGTCACGAATTTTTATATAGTTAAATCCGCCTCTGTTATACGCAATCAATTTTTGAGCTTCTCCGCCATTTACAGATACTTTTTGTTCGGTAGGAAAAACCTTTCCCAAATATGTACCGTTTTCAAAATAATCAAGTGCCGTATCATAATCAATGCCATATTCTGTTTTGAAAATATCATTTGTAATGCTCTTTAAATATTCGGCGGCATTGTCATCAAACGCACTGACAAGTCCGAGTTTTTCGGTTACTTCCTCGTATGTATCACCCTCACAAGCACAAGCCTCAAAATATTTGTCTATACCCGCTTGCTTGTCCTTTAAGAAAATATCATATACCTGTATCGCATTAAACATAGTCAGCGAATATCCTAAGTAAGTACCCGGATTTGTAAAACAAAATTGGCACGTTTTATACCATTCCTCACCGAACTGATTTGTAAGCGCCTTGTCCAAATCTTCGTCGCTCATTTTAAGTACATTATCATTATATAACGAATTTTCAAAGTATGCCATTGTTGCACTCGTGACTATTTGAAAACAAGATACAAGAGTATCAAACTTCATTGCACCTGCATTATCTCCGTATATTTCATCATAATAATCAGTTGCAATAAGTTCAAACATCTGCGAATCAAATTCAACTATCGGCGAACTATGAGCTGTTCCGAAATAATAATCTTCACTGTCTACTTCTTTCCCGAAAAAATTTTGATAATGTCCGAATTCGTGTATAAGCGTTCTCATAACATCATTGTCGCCAAATGCCACAATTTCGGAATCTTCACTTCCGATTAATTGGAATGTAGCTCCTGCCATATCTTTTCCGTTATCATCATAAAAGCACAAATTGTTTTTAACCATATAGTCATATGCTTTTTTCAAACGCTCATTAATCTCACCTACAAACACAAGTTTTTCAATCGGATTTTCAATATTATTTTCGCCTTTAAGCTCCGTCAATCCAAGATGTGCCCCGTAATTGTTGAATTTATTCACATAATACCCATAATCAGAAATACTATTGCAATAGTTGATTATTTTATGTAATCTTTCAGCAGTTTCTTCATCTAATTCTTCATCGTTCTTATTATGTGCAATCACTTCTTTAAGCAGACTTGCAAACTCCTTGCCGTCCGCATTTTTATTTAGAAGCTCATAATATCTGTCATTAAACTCTTTCGCCGCCATATCTGCTATGCCGCTCATATTTTGGACTTTTTCGGTTTTGTCATCGCCCCAATACTTTTTAAATTCATCAGCATATTTACTTTCAAGAATTGACTTTACCAGCTCATCAATCTTTTCTCTGTATTCACTGCATTCGTTGTAATTTTTATCAAGCTCGTCCCTCGTAGATGTTGTATTCATACCGTAATTAAGCTTTTCGGTTTCCGCCCAATTTAAGTTCATAATGTCCGATATTTCCACCGACAAATCCATCAATGATTTATAATCTTCAAACACCTTGTCATAATTGTTCGATTTCTTCAAATCACTTTCAAATGCTTCAATAGCCTTGTCCGCTTTTATCGTATCTACCGCCATAGCCCTCTGTTCAAGCGGTATGTCCGACGGTGCGGCAAGCACCGCAGCACCTGCACTCACTGTCATTGACAGAGCCAATAAAATTGATATAATTCTCTTTTTCATAAAATTCCCTCCTAATAATTCTGTTTATTTTTGTCCCGACCGTCTATCAGTTCTTTTGTTTCTTCAAAAAATATACCCTCACTTGCCCAGCTAAACTTTGTAAACACCGAAAACGGTTTTATTTTTCTTCGACTTTTTACGGCTATCATATACACCATAAAGCAAAACCACCAGCAGAAAAATTCTACACCGAACACCAAGTGGTCTTTAGGCAAAAATGGTACATAAAGCGGTGCAAACGGTATTTTCACATCGGTACAATACAAGTAATACCCATATTTAGATATACACGACGTTGATAACAGTAACACCATTGAAATCACCCAGCCGCTTAAAAAGCCTATCATTATATGTAACCAGTCACGCACCGATATTTTCAGCCGTCCTCGTCTTAAGTAGAAGAAATTCACCAAACCAAGCAATACAATCAGCATAATAACAGTGGCAGCTTCATAACCTCTTAAATTTATCGTTCTGTTTTGAATTTTATATATAAGCGGATATGCCGTATAAACGATTAACGTCACAATACCCGACCATATTGCAAGACCGAATTTGTTGTCAAACGGCATACGATACTGACGGTTTAATTCTTCGCCTATTTCCGTTGCATTACCCAATTTTGAAAGCGACATATTCACCGCCGCTTCGTGACCTCTGCTGAATTTTTCAAATTCAAACACCGCTTCATCTATATGATTTTTAAATTCCTCACGTATTTCGCTGTGCATTGTTCTATACTTCACACTTGCACATATTTTGTCAAGAAAGTCATTGATTCTGTCACTCATAACATTCTTCTCCTATAATACTGTTCATAGCTTTCTTAAACACATTCCATTCTTTTTGCTTGCTTTCAAGCATTTCTTTGCCTGTATCAGTAAGTTTATAATACTTTCGCCTGCGTCCCTCATCTGTATCGTACCAATACGACTCAACCGCACCTTCCTTTTCAAGTGCGTGCAACATAGGATATAAAGTCCCCTCTTTCATTTCAAATGTGCTGTCCGAACGCCTTTCCAGTTCCTGCGTGATTTGATAGCCGTACATATCTTCACTTTTTAAAAGAGTCAATATCAATATTGATGTACTGCCTTTCATAAGTTCTTTATTGATTTTCATTTTGCAACTCTCCTCTTTGTATACACAGAATTACTATGTATATCTTATCACTATATATGTAGTTTGTCAATACATATTAAAAAAAGACTGCCAAAGCAGTCTTTCAGAGGTTAGATAAATTGTCAATAATTTATCCCAATATTGCTTTTGCTTTAAGTATTGCAACAGCGGTTTTTGCGTCGTAAATTTTATTATCCATTACCATTTGATAAAGTTCGTCAAGGCTGTATTTTGACACATTCAAAAATTCGCCGTCGTCAAGGTTTTGACCAACAAAAGTAAGTTTTCTTGCAAGAAAAATATTAAGTTTTTCTTCACAATATCCCGGTGTTGCGTAATATTCGCCGAGATGTGTAAATTCCTCCGCCTTGTATCCCGTTTCCTCAATAAGCTCCCTTGCACCACATTCCAAAGGATCTTCGCCGTACTCCATTTTGCCGGCCGGGATTTCAAGCATTTCCGACTTAGCGGCAATTCTGTACTGCGTAACCATAAACACCTTACCATCCCCGTCAACCGCAATAATTCCGACACCGCCCGGGTGACCGATAAGTTCACGCGTTGCCAAACGTCCGTCGGGAAGTTCGACTTTTTCCTTACGCACCTTTATGATTTTACCGTCATAAATTTCTTCGCTTGACACTGTTTTTTCTTCAAAATTCATTATATTTCACCCTTTCGACAAAATCTTTCAATAGCAGGTTTAACATTCAGCATTTCTTTCAGATTTTCAAAATCCTGTTTTGACTTTTCGTTTTTCTTGCCTGTATACACCGCACGAATCATAATATTTTTAGGCGTTTCAAGCGGTGATATATACTCAATCATACTAACCTTATATCCGACACTTTCAAGATATGCCGCACGAAGTCCGTCCGTCAATGTATCGGCAAGTCTGGCTTTTAAAATGCCGTGCTTTGTTATCGCCTCAAAAGGTTCATACGAATATTGCTTCAAAATATCCTTATGACAACAAGGAACAGACACAATCGCTCTCGACTTTGCTCTTATACCAAGTGCAAGTGCCATATCCGTTGCGGTATCGCAAGCGTGGAGCGACACGACTATATCGGGTCTTATAGGCGGTGTATACTCCGTAAGGTCGGCTTTGATGAACTCCATATTGTTGTATCCGAGATTTTTAGCCATTCGCTTTGACGCTTCAATTACCGTTTCGGAATAATCAACACCGATAAAATGACACTTCTTTTTAAGTATTTCTTTCAAATAGAAATTCATAACGAACGACAAATAACTTTTACCGCAAGCCGCGTCAAAAATAACATATTCGTCCCTGTCACCGATTTCTTTAAGTACACCCTGCATTAATTCAACAAAATAATCTATCTGATTATACTTACGGATTTTATCATTTTTAATCTTGCCGTTCTTGGCAAGTATGCCTATTTCTTCAAGCAAATCTTTCGCAAGTGCGGGATTTACGACATACTCTCTGCCCGTCTGCACAACGCTCGTCTTATTTATCTCTTTCGTAACATCCTCGTGACGCATATTGACTTTTTTATCGTTTGCGTCAATTACAATCTTCGCACCGCGTTCGCTGTAAATTATCTGCGCCTCGTCATATTTAAGCAATTCTTCCGCGATTATATCCCACAAACCGTCTTTTTCCACATTGCGTTTAACCGCTTGATAATCAAGAGTTATATCGTCCGTATACAATATTTTTGCAGGGAAATTCTTAGTTCCCGACTTTAAATTAATAGTAATATCATTAAAAAAATCTTTGTTTTCTTCCATTCTCGAAACAAGTCCGCCAAAAAACAAATTTACTTTTGAAACAGTTTTCTTATTCATTATTTCTCCCTATTTTCTTTAATAAATTTATAACATTATTCTATCATTTAAGTTCTGTACTGTCAATTATTTTACCAACTAAAAAGGGATAATCTTAACGATTATCCCTTCAGGCTGTCGACAAATTGTCCGGAACGTGCAATATATTATTTTTATATTTTAAAGTTTAATTTATAGCTATAAAAACAACAGGCAAGCCTATCTTCGATATACGGCTTGCCTGTGCACTTTTTGTGAAAATAAACGCTAACGTACAAACGTACGCCGACGAGTTCATTTTCGCAAAATCCACACTAATTTCTCGACCTCTGCCAGCGTGTAGACACTTTTGTCTACACGCTGAAGGGATAATCTTAACGATTATCCCTTTTGGTTTTTATTTTTTCATATCGGCATAAGCCTGTTCTTTTTCGTCAAGAACAGCTTGATAACCTGCGTCAAGGTATTCCTTGCAAGCAGCCTCATACTTCGCGTCAAATTCTTCAGGCTTACAGTTAATCAAATCAACCTGAATAACTTCCCACTTACTCTTTAAAGTTTCGGCATACTGTGAAAGGCTGTCGATTGCTCTGTCGAACAAGAAATCTGTATACTTATATTCCTTAGTCTTTTGATAACCGTCATATGACTGTTGAATTAAGTCCTCAAATCCCGCCGGTGCGTATGTTTTCTTTTGTACGGCAAGGTTTTTCTCGTCACTGCCGTAGTCCTTACCCTCTGTTACAAGGCACCACATATCTTTATTTGAATTGTAGTTCAATCTTTCTTCACCTGTGTAATCGTCAATAAGTACAGGAATTTCGTCCTCAACTTTATATGTAACGTTTTCGATACCGTTTTGCATTACGAACAAGTTTTCATCTTGTGCAAGCCACTCAAAATACATTAGCACTGCCTCAGGGTGTTCACAGTCAACACTGATACCGCTTACCATACCAAACGGCCAATCTGCTCTGCCGGCAGGCTTTGTGCCCTCCGGATAACCTGCACCTGCGTCAAGCACTGCAACTTTTGCGTCAGGGCAATTTTGCAATAATGTTTGAAGTACAGGAGGATTTTGTGACAAATAGAAACCGAACACACCTGCTTTACCCGATACAAAATCAGCTTGCTTTTGGTTACCGTCCTTGTCAAGGTACCATTCAGGACTGATAAGTCCGTCGTTATAAAGCTGATTCATATACTTTAACTTCTGCTTTGTTGCGTCATATGTAAGCGATGCAACGGTAATATCCGAATACATCGCGTTATCTTCTTCCGAAAGCGGATATTCTCTGTATTCATAGTTCGGGAAATATGCGTTGTAAAGGCTCTCCGTTGCAGGGATTGTATTTTCGCCGCCAAGCTTTAATTCCTTAAACTTCTTTAGTGCATTTACATATTCCTCTTGATTTGTCGGCATTGAAAGTCCTGCTTTTTCAAGCCAGTCTGTACGGATAAGGGTTACCCAGTTATAAGCCAACGGACGAGTTGCCGCAAGGAAATATCTTTGGTCGTCAACCTTTGTATATTCCTCCAAATCCTTTGTCTTTTCATAGAATGTCGGTGCGTATGTCTTTAACACGTCCTCATCAATCGGCTGGAACGCTCCTCTTGAATAATATGAAATCATTGTCGGATAGTCATAGCTGAAAAGAATATCTGGTTCTTCGCCTGCCGCAAGCAATTCATTAAATACCGTTACATCTTCCTTACGCGTAACAGGTACAAATGTCATTTTGATATTGTACTTGTCACCGAAATTCTTTTGAACATAATCCGTCCAATAGTTATTGTCTACATCTGCCTGTCCCTGCATACCTCTGTCATATACAGGTATTTTAAGCTCAATTTGCTCATCATAGGCTTTCGGGCCTGTAAGCTCCGCTTTATCCATCTGCATTTTACCCTTACCGCCGCATGACGCAAGCAAAGATACCGCAGTCACTGTGCTTAATGCAGCACACAATACTTTCTTTAAATTCATTTTTCTTTTCCCCTCTCTTTTTAAATATGTTTTTTCATTATTCTTTTACTGCACCTATCATAACACCTTTAACAAAATACTTTTGTATAAAAGGATAAACAATTACGATAGGAATAGTTGCAAACATAATACAAGCCGATTTCAAAACTTCCTCAGCCTGCATACTCTCCCCTGCGACTTCCTGCGAAACCGATGAATTTGAACCTGCCGCATTAACAAGCTCATACAACTTTAACTGCAACGGTTTAAGCGGTGACTTTGTTATAAAGTAAAGTGCGTCTTGGAATGTATTCCAACGACCTACCGCATAGAACAGTGCAAGTGTCGCCAAAACAGGCACCGACAACGGCAATACAATTCTAACCAGTACAATAAAGTCGTTACAGCCGTCAATCGCAGCAGCCTCCTCCAAGCTTTGCGGTACACTGTTTTGCATAAATGTACGAAGTATTATCAGATTATATGCCGAAAATGCAAGCGGAAGTATCAAAACCGCCGCCGTATTTATAAGGTGCAACTGGCTCATAAGTATGTAATCGGGAATTGTTCCGGCAGTGAAGTACATTGTTATAAGAAATATTACACCTATAACTTTTCTGCCCTTCAGACGTTTTCTTGACAGTGCAAACGCACCGCATATTGTAAGGAACATACCGAGTGCCGTAAACGCAACCGTCACAAACACCGTAAACCACAATGAACGCATCATTGTCGCATCACCGAAAACCGTCTTATATGCGTCAAGATTGACGTCCTTAGGAATAAGGAACACTTGATTTGACATTACCGCACCGTTACCGCTGATTGAAACCGAAAGAACGTGTATAAACGGTATAAGACACAAAAGCGAAAGTACAGCCATAAACACATATATAAACACATCTGCCAAAACATCAGTAGCTTTTCTTTTCATTATATTATACCGTCCTCTCCCATAAGTTTTGCAAACTTATCCGATGCAAATACGAAGATAAGTCCTACCACCGACTGGAACAAACCAACCGCCGTTGCGATGTTATATCTGTGCGACTGCAAGCCGACACGATAAACGAATGTCGAAATAACGTCCGAGAAATCTCTTACAAGCGGATTATCCAATGTATACGGACGTTCAAACGATATACCCAAAATTCTTCCCAAACTCATTATCAGCATTACAACGATCGTCGAACGAATACAAGGAAGTGTTATATTCCATATTTTTCTCCATCTGCCTGCACCGTCAACCGTTGCCGCTTCGTAAAGGTCAGCGTTAATACCTGTGATTGCGGCAAGATATATAATCGTACCCCAACCCATACTCTGCCATACGCCGATTAAACAGTACGACACAAGCCAATGCCATTTTTCCGTCAGGAACGGTATGCTTTCACCGCCGTGACGCATTATAAGTACGTTCACAAATCCCGTAGACGGTGACAAAAGCTGATAGAATATACCTGCAATAATTACCCACGAAAGAAAATGCGGTAAATATAAAACCGTTTGGCTGATACGCTTGAAATACTTGTTGCGTATTTCATTTAATAATATCGCCAAAATTATCGGAGCCGGAAAACCGATTATAAGATCAAGACCGTTAAGCACGATAGTATTACGAAGTGCTATGTAAAAATCTTTCATTTTGAAGATTTCCTTAAACGCGTCAAAACCTATGAATTTCGCCCTCTCAAAACCGCCGACAACGTCATAATTAAGAAACGCTACCGACAACCCCAAAAGCGGTAAAAACTTAAAGACTATCGCAAATGCCAACGGAAAGAACAACAGTACATACAACTGCCAGTCCCTTTTCAGATAGTATTTAAAGCCTTTTTTATCTCTCTCTTTTAACTTTTTACCCTTTTTCATTAAACAGCTTTACCCCCTCTTTTTACCTTAATTTGTTACTATGCAATATAAATACTATCATTTTTTATGCAATATGTCAATCAAATTACGTTTTTTATATAAAAAAGCCGTCTTTTTATACAAAACAAAAAGGACGTTTTAAAAACGTCCTTTTTGAGTGTTGTTGTTTATTTTTTAATTAATCGGCTGCCGTTCCACACATAAACCGCACATTTACCTTGCAGCAGATTTACCGAAACGATCTCTGCCGTATTTGCGTTTACTTCTTTTGACACGTTTTGTACACCGTTTATGACATTGTTTTCGTCATAACCGATTACAATAACACTTACCTTTTTCGTACTGTCGGTATTGTTTTCAATTCGTGTTTTGACATTCTTTTCATCACTTGTAGTTTGGATATTGACTTCTTCCTTACTGCTTGAAGAATGTTTATATACGTCAACCGACGGAATAGCTTTTCCGTCAAAATCGAAAAGTGTTGTGTTTTCGACAACGTTAACGTCTGTCTTATCGTCACTTTCCTTTACAGCCCAACCCGACAAAGACGCATTTTTATTATCTTTATCTTCAACGTGAATCATACAAGGGTCCCAATAAAGCACGCCCAGACATCTGTTATCGTCAACGCTTTTTAATTCGTTGAAAAGTTCTGCCATAAAATTTTTATGTCCTGTCATTGTCGGCGGATAAATGTCCTTATACACATCTGAATCCTTTAACTGTCCCGCATAACCGTCTTTTCTTGTTTCGTTCCAATTAAAACCTGTTTCCATAATCATAATGTCTTTGTCGTACTTCTTTGAAATTTCATTACAAAATTCCTTACAGGTTTCCGCATTGTTGTCCGTCCAAGCAGGATAATATGACGCACCGATTACGTCATACTTTGCACCGAGTTTGTCAAGTTCATCAAAGAAATATGTGAATTTGTTTGACTTTGAACCGTCGTCAAGGTGAATTATAACCTTTGAGTCCTCCGACACCGCCTTTACCGCGTCATATCCTGCATTGATAAACTTAACAAGACCTTCCCAATCTTTTGGGCATTTTATATCTTCATCTGCGTTTTTATCGTCACCGAACACAAGTTCAAATCTATCTCTGTTCATACTTGCATCATATGTATTGCCGAACGGAAACAACATTCCGCCGCGAATTTCATTGCCAAGCGAAACATATTCCGGAACAGTCCCCTGTGCCTTTAACTTTGACATAATATCATATGTATAGTTGTATACTATTTCCGCAAGTTTATCTTGAATTTCCTCTCTTTGTTCACTTGTCATTGAGTTTAGAAAGTCCGCATTCTTAACGTCATAGCCAAGCTCGTCTTTGATCTGCTTAACCCATTCGGACGGAATAATCTGTCTTGAGCCGTTCGACCAATAATCGGAATAATTAAACGTGAACTGTATTCCCATACCTGCGTCCTTTGCACGTTTGGCAAGCTTCAGACAATCCTCCTCATCCTGAAAACCGCTCGGAAGATAATACACGCCGTCACCTGTACCCTTGCCCGGCGTATTGCTAAGACGTATTCTCGCCATATTCATACCGTTCTGTGACAAAAATTCAAACGGGTCAACCTTTTTTCCGTCACTGTCTTTATATTCACCGCCAAGGCTTTCGATATAATCAACTTCCGTCATATCGCCTCCTTGTATAAAGCCGTTTTGCTTGTCCGTCTTAACAAGGTCAACGTCCGATACTTCAATCACTCCGTTTCCGTCAGTACCAACGCCGATTGTGCATTTACCGTTTTCAACTTCAATTCCTCTTACGGTAACCTTAACACCGTCAGCCGAAACAGGTAAAACCGTACTTGCCGCAGTGTATCCGTCCGACACTCCGTACAAATACGACACACCCTCCTCCGAAGTATTTTTACATACTGCCGTAAGGTCATAATATCCGTTTTCAAGATTAGTTACTTCAACGCTTTTACCGCCCGTAACGTCACCGCTGAAATCAACGCTTTGTGCATATGCCACAGTCTGTAAAACAGCAACCGCCGCTATAACCATTAATATCTTTTTCATACAGCACACTCCTTTTTATTGTTTTAATATTTTTCTGCTTCTTATTGTAAACATTATCGTTGTACAGCTTGCCGCAACGACATCACTTACCGGCTCCGCCAAAAGCAATCCCCACACTCCCATATTTGCGATATTCGGAAGTATAAGTGCCAGCGGAAACAGAAGTATAATTTTTCTAAGGCACGCAAGAAACATTGATATTTTCGCCTCGCCCAATGCCAAAAACGTCTGCTGACACGCACACTGTGCACCCATCACAGACATACCTGCAAGGAAAAGACGAGTTGAGTTTATACCTATATCTATAAGCTCTTGGTCATTTGTGAACATCTTCAAAAACGCCGTTGGGAACACTTCGACAAGCGCAACCGCAAAAAGAGAGAAACATATACTTACCGTAAATTGAAGTTTAAACGCTTTTTTCACTCTGTCAAAACGCTTTGCACCGTAATTATATCCGATAACAGGCTGTGCGCCTTGCGAAAAACCGTTAAGCGGCATCCATATAAGCTGTGTCAAGCTGAACAGTATCGACATCAGTGCAACATACAGGTCATTTCCGTATTTAAGCATACCGTTGTTGAATGTAAGCTGAATTAAACATTCCGTTGCCTGCATTATAAACGGTGACACACCGAGCGACAAAACCGAAGTAACGATTTTTCCGTCCAAAACAAGATTTTTAAGTCTGATTTTCAAAATGGTCTTTTTACCCGTCAAAAATTTCAGCACCCACAAACACGATACACCTTGCGAAATTATCGTTGCAAGCGCCGCACCCTTTACGCCCATTCCGAACACATATATAAAAATCGGGTCAAGCACAATATTCAGCACCGCACCTATGCAAACGGTCATCATACTTGTTTTTGCAAAGCCTTGATTTGTTATAAACAAATTCAGTCCCAACGCAATCTGTACAAATATCGTACCGACAAGATATATGCTTATATAATCCGACGCATACGGCAAAGTTGCCTCACTTGCGCCGAATTTCATCAATATCTGATTTTTCGTAAGCATAAACACAACCGCCAGCACTACCGAAAATATTATAAGCAGCATTGTACAGTTGCCGAGTATTTTCTCTGCTTTGTCGTTGTCTTTTTCTCCCATGCTTACCGCCGCTCTTGACGCACCGCCCATACCTGCAAGCATTGCAAATGCCGAAACAAGCAATATTATAGGAAACGTAACACCCAAGCCTGCAAGCGAAAGTGAGCCTATCTCCGGTATTCGTCCGACATAAATTCTGTCAACTATGTTATAAAGCAAGTTTACAAGCTGTGCCATAACAGTCGGTATCGCAAGCTTAAACACAAGTTTTCCTATCGGTGCGGTTTCAAGCTGATTATTTTTATCCATTAAATACACCTCAATATACAAAACGAGCTGTTAATTTCTAACAGCTCGTTAGTCTTTATTTTATTACAGTTAGTCTTTATTTTATTACAGCTGTACTATCTGTGTATCAAATGCACTAAGTGTTACAGTCTTATCACCTGCGTCAGTCTTAACTGTTGCAGTTTGTTCTGTATCCGCATTATTGATAACAACAAGCTGTTTGCCTTCAGGATAATAGCAGCACTCTGTATTTACGTTATCTGTCAAATACTTTTGGTCTGTGCTTTCGCCTGCGGCAGTAAGAATAAGGTTAAGAAGTGTTCTGTTATTAACTTCGCCATGCTTAAAGCTTGACATATAAACACCGGTACCTTTACCGAACTTATGAGTTGTAACTGTCGGCATATCTCCGTCAGCTGCAAGCACCTTTGTTTCGCCGTCAACAAGATAAACCTTGTTTTTACCTGCAAGAACCGTGCCGTCTACAACCGCACCGTTGTTTTCAACGTCAAACGAATACTTACCGTGACAAATTCTTGCACCTGTATCTTCGCTTACGCCAAGAACGTGTGACATACGGAAGAATGTATCGTAACCATCTGTTGCAGACGGTTCGTTTACACCGATGAATGCACCGCCGTTGTTTACCCACTCTGTAAGAAGTGAAACAACCTTTTCGTCTTTCCATTGTTCTCCGCCTGACCATGCGCTTCCTGCAAATCCGGCATTAATAACAACGTCGTAATTGTCAAGTCCCTTATTCTTTAGGTCGTCAAAGCTGATAAACTCAACGTCAAACGGCATACCTGAAAGAGCCTCGATAATATTTATAAGATCAAGTTCAGGGTGTTCGTGATAGTGACCTGCACAAGTCCATGAACGCAGACTGCCCCAGAATGTAAGAACGGCAACTCTCGGTTTTAAAACGTATGGCTTACCTGCCTTATGGAATTCCTTTATTTCTCTGAATTCGTCTGCAATCTTTTCGATATAGTCGTTGAAATCAGGGAACGGCAATGTCAATGAAAGGTAACCGCCAAGACCGATTCTGTCGATAGGTGCACGAAGAAGTGCACGTCTTACGTTCTTCCAATATCCCTTTGCTTCAAGTGTAGGATTACCGCCCTCCATAAATGTAGGAGCACCGCCAAGACCTACAGGGAACAAATATGGGTGAAGTCTGATTTCGTGAGTTTCAACTACGTCAACGCCTGCACAAAGTCTTGCCTCAAAGCCGTTGAATACGCACTTGATAAGGCCGTCAAAGCCGAAGTCCTTAAATCTTTTGCCCCAAGGCTCAACACCTACCCAGCTGTCATCATAGAATACATAAGCCTTTTTACCGTATGTATGTACAAGGTCAACAAGCTTTTTACCGAAGTCAACAACAAAATCATTGATGAATTCCATCCAATCAAGCTTTTTCTTGTCACAAGTCATATGTGTAGCGTGAAGTTCGCCCTTATTGATGAAGTCCTCTGAAGTAAGTGCATAACCGTACTTCTTTTCAAATTCCTTTAGAGCAAGCGGAGAAACCGTAAAGTCATATGACGCCCAATCTGAGAATAAATCTCTGTTTCTCTCGTTTGAACCCCAAATCCATACGAAGTTATAGAACATTGATGTGAAACGAACAACTGTTGTTGCAGGGTGTGTTTCGCACCAGTTCTTCATCCAATCAAGCATATATTGCTGTGTTTCAGGGTATCTCGGATCAATCTGCATTAGATGTTCCTTGTCCCAATTATTTGTTGTATGATTGTACATTGAAATTTCTTCCCAAATTCTGTATGCAAGGAAGTTTACTGTGTACTTATGCCAAGGTGTTACACCATTTACCGTAACAACGCCGTTTTCATATGTCCAATCCTTAACTTCTTCATTTGTAGTTCTGTCGAATACCTGCCAATATGCCTTTGATTCGTCAGACTCGTTAATCTTGAACTGTTCGTTAAAGAAGTCCTTCATAAGGTCAATCTTAACACTGTCGCTTTCCGCAACAACAGGATTTGTCATAAGGAATGACTGCTGTAATTTATCTGTGTTTTGCTTTGCCCACTCGTTATGGTCACGAATAATACAAATTGTAGAATAAATTCCGTAACCCGCATTTATAATTTCAGGTGACAATTCCGTACCGTCAGAATCTCTGATTACGTCTGCACCCCATTTTTCAGCCATTTCAAGTGTTAGCTTTTCATAACCGCTTTCACCCGGAAGTGTGAAACCGCCTTTAGTCTTACCCATTTCATTCTCTCCTTTTTGTTTTTTCTCAATACTAGAATTATATCATAACGAATTGTTATTGTAAAGAAAAAAGCGGTAATTCTTTATAAAAAAGAAACCGCTTCTTTGTTAATTGTACAAATTTTCAAGCAAATTACAATAATCCGAAAAAACAGTCGTGAAAATATAATTCACAACAAGCACCTCATCAGGTGAATACTTATCCAAAATCATCTGAAAATCGCCGTCAAAAATTCTCGGATCGACAAGAATTACATTTTTATAGCTTTCTATAAGCCATGGTGCAAGTACGTTTGTATACGAATCTTTAAGCACAACCAACGTTTTACCGTCAGGATTTTTCTCATTCGTCATTTCGACAATCGGATGGTCACTGCCGAAGAAAAAGTTATAATTCGCTTTACTTCTGTCGTACATCACACCGTTGTACGAATACATTTCGCCTTTTTCGTCGGTTGCATACATTGTTGTTTTGATATGCTTATCATAGTCAATGTCGTACCATTCAATCGTGTCGGGTTCTGTCGCCACATCTGAACTTACTCTGTCATAAAAATAACCGAGTACGCCTTGTATCTTACCTGTTTCGTAATCATCTTTATTTACCGCTTGTCCGCCCTCTTTATTCATAAACGCACTGTAACCGTAATACGCGCCGAGTTGCGTCCAGTGGTGGTCGGTTCTGAAATATGTGTACTCATTTGAATGTTCGGACAGCAAACCGTATGCGTCAACAGTACCCACCCTGCTGTCAAGCTTTGAATAAATACTGTCTATCGTATCCTTTTGACTGTCCTGCAAATTCTTATATATAGGTTCTTTAAATTCAAGCTGTGTCGGAATTACCATACTGAAAAGTTTTATATTTTCAGGAAGTTTTTCGGCATAGCGATTTATCGCGTCGGCATATTCCTGCTCTGTTTTATCGTTTCTTATAAACATCTCCATAATAGTGTTATCCGCAACAAGAAGAGTTTGCTTTTGAGTTGTACCCGTTCCTATATCTTTATTTGTGGAAATAATTTTACCTGTTTTCGGTACAAATCCTCTTTTTTCGTCCAACGTTTTTGAAAAATCGGTAATTTGTGAACGATGAGCGATATTATCTCCGATAAAGCTTTCAAAACCTGTTTCAAATTCAC
Source organism: Hominilimicola fabiformis (assembly GCF_020687385.1). Lineage (NCBI taxonomy): Bacteria > Bacillati > Bacillota > Clostridia > Eubacteriales > Oscillospiraceae > Hominilimicola > Hominilimicola fabiformis. The sequence goes on along the minus strand of NZ_JAJEQM010000003.1, from coordinate 65,057 downwards.
CCGAAAACACTGTTTCCTTATTTACAGGCGGAATTGTTGCCATCACTCTGTTTTCAGATTTTATACTTTCCTCGTCCGCCGGAAGTGCGAGTACAACGATAAAAGCTGTCAGCATAAGAAGAAATGCACCGATTGTAAGCTTATTTCTCATATTCGTCACCTTTCCTTAAAATCTGAAATACAAAAACGGATTATATGTTTGTCCCACAAGCAGAACAAAGCACACTCCAAGTCCGACAATAACCAAAACCGGCTCCGATATTGCCGCAAATACCTTTGATTTTTTGCAGAAATTCTTGTGTATAATTGTCGGTATCGGAGTTGACGCTATTACGCAAACCGCAATAAGCCATGCATTCGTACAGAATGTTGACACCGCCGTCAAGTCGTACAATGCCGTACCCACGCCGAATGCACTCTTTATGAATGTCCAAAGTGCGTTTAAGTCCGTAAAATAGAACAGTGCCCAACCAAGTATTACAAAGAACATAGTGTATATATAGCAGATGGGAGCGGGAATTTTTTGAAGTTTCTTTTTAAACAGTGTTTTTTCAATAAACAAAAGTACACCGTAAAACAATCCCCAAAATATAAAATTCCAGCTTGCTCCGTGCCAAAGTCCGGTTAAAAGCCATACTATGAATATATTTCGTATTGCGTGGTATCTGTTACCGCCGAGCGGTATATAGACGTAATCTCTGAAAAATGTTGACAGCGATATGTGCCACCTTCTCCAAAATTCGGTTATACTTCTTGAAATGTACGGATATTCAAAGTTTTCACCAAAGTGAAAACCCAACATTCTTCCCAAGCCTATCGCCATATCACTGTAACCAGAAAAATCGAAATAAATCTGAAATGTATACATTATTATTCCGAGCCATGATGACGCAACCGTAAGTCTTGTACTGTCAAGCACCATTGACGCAACCGCACCCGAACTGTTTGCAAGCATTACTTTTTTGCACATACCTGCGGTAAATCTTTTTACGCCGTATGCAAAATCATCAGCCGTAACACGTCTGCTGTTCAGTTCGCTCGCAACCGTACTGTACCGCACAATAGGTCCTGCGACAAGCTGCGGAAACATTGAAACGTATGCCAAAAATCCCAAAAACGATTTTTGCACCCGCGTTTTTCCTCTGTACATATCTATCGTATACGACAACGTTTGAAATGTGTAAAACGATATTCCGATAGGCAGTTTGAAATTCGGATTAGGGATTGACGTGTGTAAAAACGTGTTGATGTTTTCAATAAAAAATCCCGAATATTTAAACATTGCAAGCAAGCCTAAATTTATCACAAGTGACGAAACAAGCGCAATCGTTGCACCTGCCCTCGCATAGTATTTATCAATTATACGTCCGTTTATATAATCCACAAACGCACTGAATATCAAAAGCACTACCCATATCGGCTCCCCCCACGCGTAGAAAAAAAGTGAGGCGATAATCAGTACTGTATTTTTATATGTAAGATTTTTCGATAAATTATATGCAATCAGCACTATCGGCAAAAATATGCACATAAACATTAAACTTGAAAATACCAAAAGAACAATCCTCCTGTTTTTTTCATTACAAAAACGATTATACTACATTACCGTCGTATAAGTCAATATCGCATAATAAATTCCATACAAGAAAAGGCTGTCTGAAATTTATCAGACAGCCTCAGACTGTCGACAAATTGTCCGGAACGTGCAATATATTATTTTTATATTTTAAAGTTTAATTTATAGCTATAAAAAGCAACAGGCAAGCCTATCTTCGATATACGGCTTGCCTGTGCACTTTTTGCGAAAATAAACTCTAACGTACAAACGTACGCCGACGAGTTCATTTTCGCAAAATCCGAACTATTTTCTCGACCTCTGCCAGCGTGTAGACACTTTTGTCTACACGCTGAGGCTGTCTGAAATTTATCAGACAGCCTTTATAATTATTTCGCAAATATTTTTGCAATTTCGGTCATTGTGTGACTGATTTTAATACTCTGCGGACAGACTTTTTCGCATTTTTTGCATTTCTTACATTGGTCCGCACCCTTGTTAAGTTCTGCATAAATTGCCTTTGCTCTGTCTGTACCGAGTGAAGCGGTTGCATTGTACGCCTCAAATGTTTTAGGTATGTCAAGTCCGAACGGACAAGGCATACAGTACGCACATTTTGTACACGGTACAAGTGCCATTTTGTCAAATACCTCTTTTGTCTTTGCAAGCATATCAAGATTTTCTTCCGTCAGCATACCCACTTCCGCTTTATCCGCATAGTCTATATTTGACTGCACCTGTTCCATTGCACCCATACCGCTCAAAAGAAGTGATACTTCTTCTCTGTTCCACAGGAAATCCATTGCCCACTCAACAGGCGTCTTTTCGTCAGACAGCATTTTTGCGACCTGCGGTGACGGGTTCGCAAGTTTACCGCCCAAAAGCGGTTCCATTATAACCACGTCAAGTCCTTTTTTATGTGCATATTCAAGCCCCTCAAGACCAGCCTGATATTTTACGTTAATATAGTTAAGCTGTATCTGACAAAACTCCCAATTAGGGTTTGCGTCAATAATCTTTTTTAATGTTTCAACGTCATCATGGAACGAAAAACCGATATGACGGATTTTGCCGTCGGCTTTCGCCTTGTTGAGCTTGTCTATAAGATTGAATTTTTCGACAACATTCTTAAATCTGTCCTTATCAAGTGCATGCATAAGGTAAAAATCAATATAATCGGTTTGAAGTCTTTCAAGCTGTTCGTTAAGCAAACGGTCGAAATCCTCCTCACACTTCACTTCCCATATAGGACATTTCGTGGCAATATGTATTTTGTCACGATACGGCTTTAAAACTCCGCCTATAAAACTTTCACTTTTTCCGCCGTGATAAACATACGCTGTATCAAAATAGTTCACACCGTTTTCAATAGCGTATACAAGCATTTTTGCTGATTTTTCGGCATCAATGTCTTCCGCATTTTTTGACGTTGTCGGAAATCTCATACAACCGAATCCCAATACCGATATTTTCTCTCCCGCCATTTCTCTGTACTTCATATAATCTTCTTCTCTCTGTTTTTAGTTATCTTTTTCTTTTAGTATAATAAATTACAGTCAAATATTCAAGCGATATTCGTAAAAATAGTGTCAGATTTGACAACACTAAAAAATTTTAGTATAATACAGATATTTAAAAAGAACTCGAACACTTTTTATTATGAAAGGAAAAATAAAATGAAAAAGATTATTTCGGCGATAATTGCCACTGCTATGATGTTTACGCTTTGCGTAACAAGTACATTTGCGGCAGAGAGTTGGCGTGAGGCGTTCGTTACACGTCTTATGAAAATTATGTCCTCAGATCCGTCATACAATCAAGTAGTTCTTACCGATCTTGACAGAAACGGTATACCGGAGGCATTCGTTATGCGTGACGGTATGGACGGAGGTATTTCAGCCGCGTTCACTATGAAAGGCAATACAATTTCAAATATTGACGTTCCTAACAACATTATCGGTACTTGCCTTTCAGACATCACCGTATACCAAGACGGTGGAAGATACATATTTGTCGGTCGTGAAGTACCGCGCTATTCTTCGGTTATCAACTTCTACAAACTTATGTTTGACGGTCAGACTTTCTCAACAGAAAAAATACTTAAATCATATGTAAGCTCATATCAAACCGTTCCTTACGTTGATATGTACGGCAACGACTTTTTGACAAACGGTTATCCGAACAGAGCAAAAATCAAGGATTTCGTTGACAGATACGAGGGTATCAACACTCTTACCGCAACAAATTCAAATGCAAAACTATCCGTAAACGGTGTAGACGTTGAAGTATCGGGTTATTCCGTAAACGACTCAAACTATTATAAAATTCGTGATATTGCAATGGTACTTCGTACAACAAACGCACGTTTTGACGTTGCGTGGGACGAAAATTTGAGTGCTATCGCAATTTCAACGGGAGTTAAATACACAATAGTCGGCGGCGAGCTTAACAGCGACCATTCAGCCGCACTTAATGTTGACCAAAACACCGCCCCTGTTTATGTGGACGGCGAAGAAAAAGAAGTTCTTTCTTACAACATCAACGGAAATACTTACTTCAAAATCCGTGACATTGCCGATATGGTAGGCTTTGACGTTGACTGGGACGGAGATACACAGACCGTTGTTATTCGTACAAACTAAAAATTACAAAAACATAAAAAAGCCGATTAATTAGATTTATTCGGCTTTTTTTATACCACTTTTGCGTTTTTTGTTGAATATTGCCTTGATTAAAGGCAGAATATATAGTATAATATAAATTCAAAGCTAAATTATGGGGGAATACATAATGTCAATTTCAGAAATAGTGCTTATCGGTATAGCACTAAGTATGGACGCTTTTGCGGTCTGTGTCGCAAGTTCAATGGTCTATACGAATATGACATGGCTGAGAAAACTTTCAATGCCGATTATGTTCGGGCTTTTTCAGGGAATAATGCCGATTTTAGGGTTCTTTCTCGGAAGTCTTTTCGCATCGTTTATTGAAAAATGGTCAGGACCGATTTCACTGCTTATTCTCGGTATAATCGGTATTAATATGATTCGTGAGGGTCTTGCCAAAGACGAAGAGACCGAGCCGAAAAAGCTCACGCTTTGGATATTACTTGTTCAAGCAGTTGCAACAAGCATTGACGCATTCGCCGTAGGTGTTTCATTTGCCGCAAACAGTGCAAACATATGGCAGTCCGCACCGATTATTGCGGTAACTACATTCGTTCTAAGTCTTATCGCATTATTTGTCGGTACAAAAGCAGGTGAGAAACTTGGCGACAAAGCAGAAATACTCGGCGGAATTATTCTTATTATAATAGGTATAAAATCATTATTCTAAATAAACGAGCAGACGTGAAAGGAGGTTTTTAATATGTACAATGTACGACGCAAATTATGGATACTTACCGTACTTCTTTTTGCCGTGTCTGCTGTTATGTTAAAATTCTTTCCTTCTTCCGATAATAATGACGCAATCGCCACTCCGGCGAATGCACAGCAAGCCGAAAGCGGTACATCAACCGTATTTTCAGACGGCAGCACGGAACGCTTTGTCGCACACAGAGGATATTCAAACTATGCACCCGAAAACAGTATTCCGGCATTTGAGCTTGCCGGTAAAATCGGCTTTTGGGGTATCGAAACGGATATTTGCGAAACAAGCGACGGTCAATTCGTCTGTATGCACGATGACACTCTTGACAGAACAACAAACGGTTCGGGAGCTATTTCCGACTACACGCTTGACGATTTAAGTCAGTTCCAAATTGACTACGGAAATTATCTCGACACAAACGAAAACTTAAAAATACCTACTCTTGAAGAATATCTTTCGATATGCAGTACATACGGAAATGTACCGATTATCGAAATCAAAAATATCGCTAATTATGACGCATTTCTAAACACAATCATAGCAAGCGGACTTGAAACGCATTGTATAATCACAGGTGCGATTGATGATGTAAAAGAAATTCGTGCAAGAAACAATATTATCCCTGTTATGACAATCGGTTACACTCCTGCACCGTATACGGATAATCTTGAACATATTACGGAAATATCCGAAAACAGAGGTATTTTGTATAACTATCCGCAAGTGGATCAAGCCGCAATAGATATACTCCATCAACAAAACATTTTCTGCGGTGTATGGTCTGTTGACGACACGGAAACAGCACAGAAATACATTGATTACGGTGCTGATTTTATAGTAACAAACGAAATCCCCGCAAGAATTAATCATATGGTAAATGACAATGAATAGCAAAAAATGTGTGTCATTTGATATGACACACATTTTTTATTTGTGATTTTTTTGTGATTCCAACCATACAATCAATACCGACATATCAGACGGTGAAACACCGGAAATTCTTGACGCTTGTCCGAGTGACTTTGGCTGTATCTTATTCAATTTTTGTCTTGCCTCCAAACGCAAGCCGTGTATATCCGAATAATCTTGATTTTCGGGAAGAAGTTTTTCCTCCATTTTCTTAAACTGCTCAACCTGTGCTATCTGTCTTTTTATATAGCCGTCATACTTTAGTTTTATTTCAACCTGTTCACAAACTGCGTCCGGAAGTGTCGGACGGTTATGGTCGACAGGTGCAAGTTTTTCATAATCAAGTTCTGGACGTTTTATCATATCGCTAAGACGTATTCCCGTCTTAACTGCGGTCGAATTATACTGTTCCAAAAGCGGATTTGCGTCTTTCGGCGGTACTATAACCGACGTCACACGCTTAATTTCATTTTCAATCATATCCATTTTTTCAAGGAACTTTTTATATCTTTCTTCCGATATAAGACCGATTTTATATCCGAACGGAGTAAGTCTTTCATCTGCGTTATCCTGTCTTAAAAGCAAACGGTATTCCGAACGTGATGTCATCATTCGGTACGGCTCGTTTGTACCCTTTGTTATAAGGTCATCTATAAGTGTGCCGATATATCCGTCCGAACGTTTTAATGTAAGCGGTTCTTCGTTTTTAAGTTTCAATGCCGCATTAATTCCGGCAATAAGTCCTTGTGACGCCGCCTCCTCATAGCCGGACGTACCGTTAAACTGTCCTGCACCGTAAAGTCCATGTACATTCTTAAATTCCAACGTTGCATACAGTTGAGTCGGATCGCAGCAATCATATTCTATTGCATATGCAGGACGCATAATTTCAACATTTTCAAGTCCCTCAACGCTTCGATACATTTCAAGTTGTACATCCTCAGGCATACTCGTTGAAAAGCCTTGTGCGTATACTTCCTTTGTATCAAGTCCCATAGGCTCCATAAAAAGCTGATGTCTTGGTTTTTCCGCAAAACGCACAACCTTATCTTCGATAGACGGACAGTATCGCGGACCTATACCCTCAACCATACCGCCGTACATTGCCGAACGACCGAGATTGTCGTGTATAATTTGGTGAGTTTTTTCATTTGTATACACAAGATAGCAAGGAACAAGATTTTTGCCGACATTCTCCGTTTCAAACGAAAACGGCACGATTTTTTCGTCACCCTCCTCAAGCTCCATCTTACTGTAGTCAAGTGTATCCGCGTGCACTCTTGCTGGAGTACCTGTTTTAAATCGCTTTAATTCAATACCCAATCTGCGAAGATTTTCCGAAAGTTCATTTGCAGGGAACATTCCGTCAGGACCGCTTTCACGCGAATAACTTCCGATAAGAATTTTACCCTTTAAATAAGTTCCGCTGGCAATAATAACCGCTTTTACCTTATATTCAACGCCTGTATGTGTTACAACTTCCGTTACATTATTATCTTCATCGGTAATTACATTTACGATTTCCGCTTGTTTAACCTGCAAATTCTCTTGATTTTCAACACGTTTTTTCATTTCAACGTGATACTTTTTTCTGTCAATCTGTGCTCTAAGTGAATGTACGGCAGGACCTTTGCCTTTATTAAGCATTTTTGACTGTATAAACGAAGCGTCCGCCGCTTTACCCATTTCACCGCCGAGTGCGTCAAGCTCACGAACAAGGTGACCTTTCGCCGTACCGCCTATACTTGGGTTACAAGGAAGATTTCCTATTGCGTCAAGGCTTATTGAAAACATAACCGTTTTCATACCCAATCTTGCCGCCGCCAAAGCCGCCTCACAGCCCGCGTGACCGCCTCCGATTACGGCAACATCATATTCACCTAAAACCATTATTCTTCCTCCCCGATATATTCAACCTTATGCTGTTTTTCTTTCATATCCTTTAATATTGAGCGTTCAATTACTCTTGCGGCATAAAATTGCGGTGGATAGCAAGTAACGCAAAGTCCGACAACTACTACTATAATTGCCGCTGCAAGCGGATTAACGAATGTAAACAACGCACCGTATATAAGTACTCCTATAAGCGTTGTAAAAAAGTTACCCGGTAATTTTGCAAGTGTTATAAGCAACGCATTTTTATAAAGCGATCCGATCCCACATTCAAATGTAATCATAATTTGATACAAATACGGATGCATCATTGTATAAACAACAAGTACAAGTATCATAACATACAGCAACATCATCCAAAGCATACTGCCCGTTGAAACGTAAAGCGAATGATAGAAAAGAATTGCATTAATTCCGAACACAAGCAAAACCGCATCAATCAGCACAACTACCATACTCTGTTTAAAGTTTTCCTTAAACTTGTCCGCACCGTCACTCAAAACCCAAGTATGTTCACCGCGTGTGAAACATCTTGTTATATACGAATAAGCCGCCGTTGCAGGACCTGAACCCCAAAACGTGAACACACCGATTGAAAAAGCAAGCTGAATAAGTATCATAATACTTCCCTGCACATTTTCCGCGCTTGATTCCGTACCAAGCGAAATAATAGTGTCTGAAACATTCTGAACGATATGCGTACTGCTCAAAACTATACCGCCGAAAATATATAAAATCGCAATCCATATAATACTCGTTATCGCATAAAGACAGTTCGCACCCAAAAATTTAGTGAACTTACGTATCACAATATCAAAAAACAAGAAAAAGCCTTTCTTTTTAGGTTCGTTCTTATCCACTCCCTTACCCGGTTTATCATAACCGCCGCCGAAAATTCCCATATTTTTTCTCCTTCCAAAATTTGAATACAATTTTTCATTCATATAAAATATTTATGCAAACTATATTGTAACACAATTTTTTTTATGATACAATATCAAAAATAAATGTTTACAAATAAAATATCAATCGAGGTAACAAATGAGGGAAATCACGATAAATCAAAACGACGCAGGGCAACGGCTTGACAAGTTTCTTACAAAATATCTTGTCAATATGCCACAGAGTATGTTATATAAAAGTCTTAGAAAAAATTGCGTCAGAGTAAACGGCAAACACATCAAAGACGGCAAATATATGCTCCAAAACGGCGATGTGTTGAAGTTATTTTTTAAAGACGAATTTTACGAAAGCAAATCAAGCTTTAAAGCAGGCAATTCCGATATTGACGTTGTATATGAGGACGAAAATATTATACTTATTAATAAAGAAAGCGGTGTTGTAGTCCATTCGGACGATAAAGGCACAAAGGATACGCTTCTTGAAAGAATGCAGAGTTATCTGTACAAAAAAGGCGAATACAATCCCGAAAACGAACACAGTTTTTCTCCTTCATTCTGCAATCGCCTTGACAGAAATACATCAGGTATAATAATCGGTGCAAAAAATGCCGCCGCACTTCGTATAATCAACGAAAAAATCCGCAGCCGCGAAATTAAAAAGATATACCTTTGCATTGTCGAAGGTCATCTTAAAAAAAGCGGTCACCTTACCGCATATCTTACACGCGGTGACAAAAAAGTTACGGTTTCAGATTATAATGAAGAAAATTCAAAGAAAATCGGCACAAAATATAATGTTATTGCCGAAAAAAAAGACACTTCACTTGTGGAAGTCGAGCTTGAAACAGGACGCACACACCAAATCAGAGCACAGTTTTCGCACATAGGAAATCCGCTGTACGGAGATACGAAATACGGCTCACAACACAGCGGAGGTATGAAGCTTGCAAGTTACAAGTTGGTATTTGATTTTAAAACGGACGCAGGCATATTAAATTACCTAAATCACAAAGAATTTCAAATAAGCGTTGATTTTGCCAAAACCTTTGCACAGCAGAAATTATAAAGGTCAGCCGTTGCATTCGGTTTACCGAGATGTCTTACGCTTTCCTCCATCATTGCAACACGCCAAGGACAAGCAAACATTTGATTTATCGCTTCAGAAATCGGATAAGTGTCGTTTACCATAATTGCCGCGCCATTATTCACAAGGAAATTAAGGTTTCTGTCCTCTTGTCCGGGAAGCGGATTCATTGTTATCATCGGCAATCCTTTTGCAAGCGATTCTGATGTTGTAAGTCCGCCCGGCTTTGTTATTATAAAGTCGGCGGCGTCCATCATTACGTCAACATTATCTACAAATCCGTATGAATATATTTTTTTATTCCAATCACATTCATCAACTACGCTTTTTATTTTCTTATTTGTACCGCAAACGCACAGCACTTGAAAATCTTTCGGATATGTATCAATTTGTTCCAAAATCTTTTTTATATTTCCGTACCCCATTGAACCCATCATTATAAGTATAGTGGGAATATTTTCAATTCCGAGTTTTTTCCGTGCCTCAATAGGGTCGTTTTTCTTTACAAACTGTTCTCTTATCGGTATACCGAAAGGCAAAAGTTTCTTTTTCGCTATACCTTTTTTCTGCATTTCGTGTTCCAAAAGTTCATCCGGAATTACGTAATAGTCAAGGAACGTACTTTCCCAAAACGGATGTACGGTGAAATCGGTTACTATTCCGACAGACGGACAATCAAAAGCCGCACGGTCGGCAAGTATGCTTATACACACTCCGGCATAGCTATGCGTACCGATTATCAAATCGGGATTATATTCAGCAACGAACTTTTCAAGTTTCTTTGAAACAAACCGCGAAAATATCGATACAAGCGAATTACGGTCATACGGCTCGTCCTTTTGCGTAAGTTTGCCGTAAGCCTTCGCATACGTCTTTGCAAGGTACTTTGTCGAAAGCAAGTATCCGTCCTGTATTGAATTTCCCAAACGATGATTTACATAGTCGAATATATCAAGCATATGACATTGATGTCCGTTCTCCTCGAAATATTCCATAATAGCCTTAGCCGTAGAATGATGTCCGTAACCGGCTTTTACGGATAACAACAACACTTTCAATTTTAAGACCCCCTTGTCTTTTTTAACAATATTATAACAAATAAAAATAAATTTTTCAACCTTATTGACTTTATGAATTTAATAGACTATAATGTCATAAGTTATTAAAATGAGGGGCGGTGTATTGTGAAATGATAAGCGATATGACTAAAGGAAATCCGTTAAAATTGATACTTTCTTTTTCAGTTCCTATGCTGATCGGAAATATCTTTCAACAGGTGTATAACTTTGTTGACGCGGCGATTGTCGGTAAGTTTGTGGGTGCCGAATCTCTTGCGGCGGTAGGTTCGACAGGTACGATTGTCGGAGTTATGATTTGTCTTATGATGGGACTTACGAGCGGTGCGGGAATTATTATAGCGCAGTGTTTCGGTTCAAGAAATTTTGACGAACTGAGAAAAACAGTTACGGGACTTATTTACATAGTGGGAATTTTGGCGGTGGTTACGTCAGTTGCCGGAGTTGTGTTTTCACGGCCGATTTTATCGTTTCTAAACACACCCGATAATGTAATTGATGAGGCGGTTGCATACATAAACGTAATATTCGCATTCACAATCGGTACGGCTATGTATAACGCGTTAAGCGCAATACTCAGAAGTCTTGGCGACAGCCGTACACCGCTTTACGCACTTATACTTTCTTCTATATTAAATGTAATTTTCGACTTGTTGTTCGTTGTTGTGTTTAAAACAGGTGTTGTCGGTGCGGCAGTTGCGACTGTTATCGCACAGATTATCAGTGCGATTTATTGTATTATACATATGATAAGGCACCGCAGACAGCTTAATCTTGAGGGCATAAACTTCCAAACAACAAAACGTGCAATCAAGCGGATTTTCCAAACAGGAATACCGTCGGCACTTGAAAGCTGTCTGATTTCACTCGGCACAATGAGTGTGCAACGTCTTGTAAACTCATTCGGTGCAATGACTATGGCAGGCTATACTGCCGCCGTAAAAATCGACTCAATCGCAATCGCACCGATTGTATCGGTCGGCTCGGCATTGTCGGTTTTCTCGGGTCAAAATATCGGTGCAAATCAAATGGACAGAATAAAAAAGGGTATGTATCAAACACTTGCGTCACTTATCGGTATATGTATAGTGATTGCTGCCGGAATTGTATTGTTCCGTAATCAACTGCTTGGCTTGTTCCTTGACAAAACACAAGCCGCAGAGGCTATCGCAATAGGAAGCAAGTACCTTACTATCGTATGTGTTGCGTATATAGTTGCGGCGGTTATGAGAACATATTTGAACGTTCTTCGCGGTGCGGGTGATGTTAATACCTCCGCAGTCGCAGGTATACTTGAACTTATAGGAAGAATTATTTTCGCATATATACTTGTTCGCCCGCTCGGCTCAACAGGTATTTGGATTGCTACTCCGCTCGCCTGGGCAATGGGTGCGTCAGTACCCGTTATCCGATACTATTCGGGTAAGTGGATTAATAAAAAGTTGGTATAAAAAAATGGCACTTTCGTGCCATTTTTTTATACTTATTCTTCTACTAATTTTACTGTTTTCTTTTCCGAAATAGGTTGTAATTGTGATGACAATACAAATATATTCACGTTCTTGGCATTATCCTTTTTGTCAAGAGAAATTTTTGTATCGTCTTTCATCGAAAGCGGTACTCTGTCAATTCCAATCATAACGCCGTTTTCATCATACATTGCCGCATATACATAGCAGTCGCCGTACTTCATTTGTGCGGATATATCAAAATCATATGATGTGTCGTTTTCTGTTTTTGTAACTTCTACCGTTGTCATAGTCATATCCGTAGGTATTCCGTTATAATGGATTGTTGCGTTTGTAAGATATGTATTTCCGACCAACACAATCTTACTCCACTCTTCCTCCGTACCTGCGTAATACACATTGGTAATACTATAACAATCACTAAAAGCATTTTTTGCAATTTTATTTATATTTTTACCCATCGTTACAGTGGTTAAGTTTGTACAGAAGGCAAATGCACTCATCCCTATCGACTTAACCTTATTCGGTATGTCAATACTTGTCAAACTTTCACATTCGTAAAACATATTTTCTTCTATTTTGTCGATATTTTCAGACAGCTTTATGCTTTCCAACTTGTTGCACCAGCTAAAAGCTTCCTCTCCTATGCTTTTAACATTATCCGTCACTGTAACATTGACTACTCCGCTCGAATAAAAAGCACCGACGCCTATACGTTCAACACTTTCAGGTATGTTTATATTTGCTAAATTGCTACAAGAATTAAATGCATTGTCATCTATCACCGTAACCGGCAAGCCTTCAATTTCACTCGGTATAGTAGCTTCGCTGACAGATTTGTCACACTTAACAATAACCACAGATTTTCCGTCGGTACTAAAATTATAAGTAAACGGCTCGATTGTTTTATTATAATGAATTGTTGCGTTTTTCAACGCGCCGTTGCCGTCACCTGCGCTGTTTTCTTCTATATCAATTTTATTCCATTGTGTTTCGGTACCAAAATAGTATATATCTTTTAAGCTGTTACAATCATAAAACGCATACTGTTCAATCAAATCAACACTTTTAGGTATTGTTATACTTTCCAGACTTGCACAACCGCTGAAAGCAGAAGAATATATTGTATCTACATCACTTGGAATTTTTACACTCTTTAGGCTTGTACAATTTGAAAATGTCGAACCCTGAATCCAACTTAGATTCTCAGACAATACCACTTCCGTCAAATTTGTACAGCTGGAAAATACAGAAGTTCCCATAGTATTGACATTATCCGAAAGAGAAACAGAGATCAAATTTTTGCAGCCCGAAAATGCCTGCGCCTTTATAGCCGTCACGTTTTCCGAAACAGCATAACTTGTATCGCTCTTGCCCGACGGATATGCAAAAATCAGTGTTTTACCTTTATTAAACAACACTCCGTCCTCTGAGCTGTAATCACTGTTGTTTTCATCAACGTTTATCGCTTCCAAATTAACGCTGTTACTGAATGCACCCGCTGCTATTGATGTTGTTTGTTGCGGAACATTTATAGTCTTAACATTTTGTGTATACTTAAAAGCACAACCGTCAATTTTCGAAACACTTGACGGAATTGTATAGCTTACACCACTTTTTGCAGCAGGATATTGAATAAGTTCTGTTTTACTCTTGTTAAAAAGTACTCCGTCCTCTGAAATATAATTTTTGTTTTCAGAATCGACAACTATATTTTCAAGGCTTGTACAGCCCAAAAATGTATCGTACCCTATTGAAGTTACGGTTGACGGGATTGTTACTTTCTTCAAATCCACACATTTAAAAAACGCATCGCCATCAATCTCAGTTACCGTTGCTCCCTCAATTTCACTTGGTATATTTACTTCCGCCACTTCCTTGGCACATTTTGAAATCGTAACCGTATTATCTTCATTTACCCAATATTCCAAATAGTTCTCATACGTTTCCGCACTTGCCGTCATCGGCACAAATGCACACAGCATTGACAGTGCCAAAATCATACTTAAAATTTTCTCCCTCATAAAATAATTGCCTCCCACATATAAATTTTTACATATATAGCTTATCACATCTTGGTAGAAATTGCAATATATTTTTCGAATATTGTCTTTTTTAGTTCCTTATCAACCTTATTGTCGCAACGGTCATATCGTCGATTACTGCGTCACGGCTTTTTTTGACTGCATTTTCAATTACGGATTGTGCCATTTCGTCCATAGTGTCAAACGGCATTTTTATTTCTTTTTTCAGCCAATCTGTACGGACAGTACCAAATCCCGCTTCGCTTATTCCGTCCGACATCATTATTATTATATCGCCGTCATCAAGGCGTTTGGCTTGTCCCTGTACCTTTATATCAGGCAGCATACCGACAGGCAACGATACAGAAAACACCGTTTCAACATTCGGACCGTGAAGTACAATACTCTCCGAACCGCCGATTTTGAAAAACTCACATATACCTGTCATAAGGTCTATACATAGCAGGTCCACGGTAGAAAAACACTCATAGTCAAGTTTTAAACAGAGTGCCGAATTTATCATATCAATAGACGTTTTCACGCCAAACCCCGACTGCAAAAATTCTCTCAACAATTTCAGTGTTATATGGCTCTCAAACATTGCCCTTTTACCGCTGCCCATACCGTCCGACAAAATCACATACTGTTTATAATCCTCCGTCACAAACGTATCTATACTGTCGCCCGACACTTCGCTGAAATCTCGGCTTATCTGTCTTATCGCAATATCTGCGGTAAATTTTGCGCGTGACACAAATTTCATAAGTCCGTTCGCACTGTCACATTCATAGCCCATAGGTGTTTCGACAACGCTTTCAAGCACGTTTTCAATCTTCCCGACTTCCGTACCCTTAGACGTTCCGAGATATACCTCCATTTTCCCGTGACTGCTTTCAATAACGCTTATTTCAAATGCCATAATTCCGACTTTGTCAAGCTCGGCAATAAGTGTTTCCTCCAAATCCTCTCTGAACGTAAATCCGGAACATATATTTTCCGCCATTGTGTCCATAAGGCTTGACATTTCTTTATACTGTCTTGCAACCAAGTCACGGCTTGTAACCGCCTCACCCGTCCGTACAAGGTTTTTCTTATACAGTTCATAGACGTGATTAAACTCCACAACGAACAAATCAGGTCGTAAGCATTTATCCTTAAAGCTGTTCGGTACTGATGTAAACTCCAATATCCCCCTTGTTTCAATCGTATCAAGCAACAGCATTATACTGCGGTATGTGCGTGTAAAGTCGGACTGCCAGCATTTAACCGCATTCGGACACCCCTCGCACACTCTGTCCGCAACCTCATCAAAAAGCGTAGCAACATCTTTATTATATGATTTCAGTCTTTTCTCCGAAGCATTTGAAAAACACTCCTCCAAACTCTTAAATGCCTTTGCCGATTTTTCAAGCTGCATAGACAAATACTCTTTAACTCTTACGTCCGCACTCACCGTTTCAAGCTTTAACGACCTTGCAAAAAAAGATTTTATATACCATTGAACTTTATTCGGTGTCAGTACAAAAAGCACCGCCCCTATCGCTGTTTCGATAATCGTCACAGGCAAAGACGATGCACTTCCCGCATACAAAAGTGTCACCGCACTGCCGCCCAAGAATCCCAACGCAACTCCGAAACGTCCGAACGATTTCAGCAAATTTCCGAACAATGCACTTATACCGAAAATACCCATAGTCACAACCGCCGACGGTGACGATATTGCCGACATAAACCCTATACAAAGTCCCCCGCTGCCCGCCGCCGCAATACCGCCGTGAAGTGCAATGCAAAGTACCGCATATACGGAAACTATATTGGCAAGACTGATATTATACGGAAACACAATTCCCGAAAGTCCCGTTATAAAAACACCCACGCTTACAGAAATACTGATAAGCTCGTCCTGTGCGGTCTGCGTGCGTTTTTTGCGGTTTGCAATCAATCCGTGTGCTTTTTTGAATATTATATACATGAGTGAAGTGACTATCGACTCAACAAAAAGCATAAGTATATCGTATGCTCCTACATATGTATATATAAGAAAAACAAATCCGCCGACCATAACCGCACCGCCCACGCACGCCGCATCAAGCACAAGATTTTCCTTATTTCTGAAACGTGTATATATCCAAAACAACAGTGCCGCAACAAGATATTTTGTAAGCACCGCACTGCTTGCCGACGTCATAAGTGCAATCGAAAGCACAGTTATACCGAGATACGCAATACTTTTATCAAAGCAAGAAGCAAAAAAAGCCACTCCGAACGGAAAAAGTCCCAAAACAGACGCTCGTCCTGCCAAAAGCAATAGCATACTCATTCCCACATCTCTCACAGACGGTGCTCGGAGCATTTCTGTATTCCGTTGTCTTTTTACCGCTGGCTGACTCATTTTTAATTCCTCCTACAAGTGCAATATAGGTTATTATACCACTTGTTTATGGATAAATATGTAAAATCCTGTTGTCGATATATAAAAATATTTCGACATCATTTTTTGACAAATTGCGTTTGCATATGATATACTACATACATATTTTTTATATTGAGAGGATTAGATTATGAAAAAAATTTTGATTTTTTCCGATACTCACGGCGATATTAACCGCTGTTTAGATATAATCGAAAAAGCCGACAGTGTAAGTGCGATTTTCCACGCAGGCGATTACACAGGTGACGCGGAAGATTTGGAGTCGATATACCCAAACATACCTATATATTATGTAAAAGGCAACAACGACTACTTTTCAAAAGCGCCGTCACATATGCTTGTTACAATAGACGGTGTTAAGATATTTATTACGCACGGTCACGAACAGAATGTAAAATACGAATATGAATTTATGACTCTCCGCAAGGCTGCCGAAAAATATGATCCCGATTTAATAATATTCGGTCACACGCACATTCCTTATACCGATTACAAAGGCAAAGCCACACTTTTAAACCCGGGAAGTATACGTTATACAGGCACATATGCAGAGGCTGAAATCGAAAACGGTAAACTAAAAACAAAAATCATAGAGGTTTGATGTACAAATTACACAAAAATGTCACGTTATTTTATATATCCCCGTTATGCGTGACATTATTAATGAATTATTTGTAAAAATGTCACGTCTTATCACGCAATATGACAATTTTAAACGATTTATACCTTTTAAATATAGAAGATTTATCCTTTATATTGCAATTTTTACAGTAATAATTTATACTATGAGTGAACTTAATTGAGTTCATTAAACGAGAAAAGACGGTGCATTCCCCAATGTGCACCGTCTTTTTTTCTCAGAATCCGATAAATTGTCCGGAACGTGCAAAGCAATTTATTTTTTGTTTTTTACTTTAATTTATAACCCAACCAAAAAACAGGCAAGCCTATCTTTATACGGCTTGCCTGTGCACTTTTTGTGAAAATAAAACTCTTGCGTACCAACGTACGCGACGAGTTTATTTTCGCAAAATCCGAACTAATTTCTCGGATTCTGAACGGTATGATAAATTGTCCGGAACGTGCAAAGCATTTATTTTATGTTTTTACTTTAATTTATAACCCGACAAAAAACAGGCAAGCCTATCTTTGTACGGCTTGCCTGTACACTTTTTCTTATAAATTTTTTGTTACTTCTTTTAAATATTCCGCAAATTCATCTTTTAAATCATCTCTTGAAAGTGCAAAATCGACTGTTGCCTGTAAAAATCCCTGTTTACTTCCTATATCATATCTTCTGCCCTCAAAGTCATATGCGTACATATCTTCATTCTTTGCAAGCATTACAAGTGCGTCGGTAAGCTGTATTTCGCCGCCTGCACCCTTAGGTGTTTTTTCAAGGCAATCGAATATTGCAGGTGTGATTACATATCTGCCGAGTACCGCAACGTCTGACGGTGCGTCCTCTTTTTTCGGCTTTTCGACCATTCCTTTCAGCTTATACATTCTGCCTTCAACATTATCGCAGTCCACAATACCATACTTTGAAACTTGATCCATTCCGACCTTTTGCACTCCAAGCACTGTCGCATTATATTTGTTAAACTGTTCGATAAGCTGACTCAAACACGGCTTTTCCGCCACAACCACATCATCACCGAGCATTACCGCAAAAGGCTCGTTTCCGACAAAGCTTTTCGCACAAAGTACAGCGTGTCCAAGACCTTTCTGTTCCTTTTGACGTACAAACTGAACGTTTATTTTATCCGACACTTCACGAACAGCATTAAGCATTTCCTGCTTGCCGTCACGTTCAAGTATCGTTTCAAGCTCATATGCCCTATCAAAATGATTTACAAGTGCGTCCTTACCGCGTGATGTAATTATAAGCAAATCCTCAATGCCCGATGCGATTGCCTCCTCAACAATATACTGAATTGTCGGCTTATCGACTATCGGCAGCATTTCTTTCGGCACTGCCTTAGTCGCCGGAAGAAATCTTGTTCCGAACCCTGCCGCAGGTATTACCGCTTTTGTTACTTTCATATTTTCTCCTCCCTCAATTTCTAATTTTATAACTATCTATTATTATACCACATATTTTCCATAATTGCGATATAAAAATCAGTTAATTTATTTCAAATTTCAACACTTGATATTGTTTCAAATCTGCGGTATAATATTTTATATATATAATTACAGATTAAGGAGAAAAAACAGAATGTTTATAAGAGATATATTTGCTCAAAAAAAGCCGGTGCTTTCATTTGAAGTATTTCCGCCGAAAAAGGACAGCGGACTTGACAATGTCATTTCAGCAGTTGACGAGCTTTCAAAAATGCCTATTGACTATATGAGCGTTACATACGGTGCAGGTGGCAGTAATTCAAAAAATACCGCATATATCGCCTCACATTTAAAGAATAATCTTTCTATTCCGTCACTTGCACATCTTACTTGCGTTGCAAACTCAAAGGACGATATTAAGGTAAAATTACAGGAATATAAAGACCTTGGAATTGAAAATATCCTTGCACTTCGCGGTGACAAGCCGAAAGATTATGACGGTGAAATATTCCCGGGTTATCACTATGCAAACGAACTTGTAGAGGCAATCAAAGATTTCGGAGATTTTTGCGTCGGCGGTGCTTGTTACCCTGAGTGTCACCCTGATTCTCCGAGCCTTGACGCCGATATTGAAAATTTAAAAGTAAAAGTTGACGCAGGTGTTGATTTTCTTGTTACTCAAATGTTTTTTGACAACGACGAATTTTACAAATTCCGCGATAAACTTGCAAAGAAAGGTATAAACAAACCTATCACAGCCGGAATAATGCCTCTTACAAACGCAGGTCAAATACAGCGTATGGCAATTCTTTCAGGCGGTGCGTCTATGCCGTCAAAATTCTTGCGTATGATTTCAAAATACCAAGACAATCCGGAGGCTTTAAAACAAGCAGGTATTGCGTATGCGGTTGATCAAATTATCGACCTGCTTTCAAACGACATTGACGGTATTCATCTTTACACAATGAACAAGCCCGAAACCGCACAGAAAATCGTAAATGTTATAAACAACCTATTTGTATAATTCGCATTTTGCAAGGAGAACTTATGAACGGAAAACTATATTTATGTGCCACACCGATAGGCAATCTCGGTGATGTGTCCGCGCGCTGTCTTGAAGCATTTAACAATGCCGATTTAATTGCCGCAGAAGATACAAGGCGTACTCTTCAGCTTTTAAATCACTTTGAAATATCAAAGCCACTGACAAGCTACCACGAACACAACAAGCACGAAAAAGGCGAATATATTATATCACTTTTAAAAAACGGTAAAAACATTGTACTTGTATCGGACGCAGGTACTCCCGCAATTTCAGATCCCGGTGAGGACTTAGTTAAGCTATGTATCGAAAACGATATTGACGTCACCTCAATCCCCGGACCTGTCGCAGGTATAAACGCACTGATACTGTCGGGACTTCCGACAAGACGATTTGCATTTGAGGGATTTCTTTCGGTGAACAAGCGTCACAGAAAAGAACATCTTGAACTTGTGAAAAACGACACTCACACACTCATTTTTTATGAGGCTCCGCACAAATTAAAAAACACGCTTTCCGATATGCAAAAGACATTCGGCGGTGACAGAAAAATCGCTCTTGTGCGTGAGCTTACAAAAATTCACGAAGAAGTGAAAAGATGTACAATCGACGAGGCAATCGCATATTATTCCGAAAACAATCCGCGCGGTGAATACGTACTCATAGTCGAGGGTGCAAAAGAAGTCGAAGAAACGGAAGAAAACGAATGGGAAAATATTTCAATTAAAGAACACGTTGACAAATACATTGCGGAAGGTATGACTTCAAAAGACGCAATAAAAAAAGCCGCCGTAGACAGAAATCTTCCGAAACGTGACGTATACAACGAATATCACAGAGGTGAATAACGTGAAAAAGAGAACATTATTTTTAATAGGCACTGCCGCCGCGGCAGGCATATACAGTGCAATAACAGGCAAAGGTTTATTCAACAAACCACGCTTCAAAGAACAGCACGAACGCGTTGCAAACTACGTTGAAACTCACTATCCGAACGCGGTTTACACTCCTATCGAAATGACCGCAAACGGTTGGGTAACGGTCATAAGACGTATTGCAAGACCGAACATAATCCTTTACATCACCCGTGACGGAAACGGCAATTATGTCTTTACCGAATCGGAAGTCCGAAATGCGTAACCAAAAACAACGCTTTGGCATAGTATAAATCATAAACAAATTAAAGGAGGTTTTTACTATGTTTTTCGGCGGAGGATGTAATAACAATTCAGACAGTTGGATATGGATTGTGGTAATAGTGGCACTTGTTATACTTTGCTGTGACGGTAATATTTTCGGCGGAAGCAATAACAACTGCTGTTGCTGTTGCGATCCATGCTGCGACCCTTGCTGTGACAATCACAAAAACGATTGCTGCTAAAATCTACTGTACTTAAAGGTGCCGGCATATCGGCACCTTTTTTAGTGCAAAATAAATTTTACAAAAAATTAATAAAAAACAGTAGTAATCCTTACGTTTTTGTGATATAATATACGTTAATAATGCGATAATTCCATTCTTTGGGATTACACAGACCGATATTATTTATGAGGAGAAAAATAAATGAGTATATTCGACAAAATATTCGGCACATATTCTGACAGAGAACTAAAGAGAATACGTCCTATCGCAGACAAAGTTATGGCACTTGAGGACGATATGGCAAAACTTTCAGATGCAGAATTAAAAGCCAAGACACCTGAGTTTAAGGAAAGACTTAAAAACGGCGAAACACTTGATGATCTTCTTCCTGAGGCATTTGCGGTAATGCGTGAGGCAAGCTGGCGTGTACTTGGAATGAAACACTTCTATGTACAGGTTATCGGTGGTATTATTCTTCATCAGGGACGTATCGCAGAAATGAAAACAGGTGAAGGTAAAACTCTTGTTTCTACACTTCCTGCATATTTGAACGCTTTAACCGGTGACGGTGTACATATTGTCACCGTAAACGATTATCTTGCTAAGCGTGACAGTGAGTGGATGGGAAAAGTTTACCGTTATCTTGGTATGAGTGTCGGACTTATTATTCACGAACTTGACAACGGTGAAAGACGTGAGGCATATGCCGCTGACATTACTTACGGTACAAATAACGAACTTGGTTTCGACTATCTTCGTGACAACATGGTTGTTCATAAAGAAGAAATGGTACAGCGCGGTCATAATTATGCAGTAGTCGATGAAGTTGACTCAATTCTTATAGATGAGGCGAGAACTCCGCTTATCATTTCCGGTATGGGCGAGGACGCAAATGACCTTTACAGAGTTGCCGATATGTTCGTTAAACGTCTTAAAAAGGTTGTCGTTACAGAACACGACGACAAACAGCTTGACGAAGATGTAGACGCAGATTATATCGTTGACGAAAAAGCAAAAACAGCTATGCTTACCGAACAGGGTATTAAAAAAGCTGAACAAGGTTTCGGTATCGAAAACCTTTCCGACCCTGAAAATATGAAACTTCAACACCACATCAACCAAGCCTTGCAGGCTAACGGTGTTATGCACCGTGACCAACAGTACGTTGTTCAAGACGGCGAGGTTATGATTGTTGATGAATTTACAGGACGTATCATGCCGGGCAGACGTTACAGTGACGGTTTGCACCAAGCTATCGAAGCAAAGGAAGGCGTTAAAATTGAAAACGAGTCAAAGACTCTTGCAACAATCACATTCCAAAACTTCTTCCGTCTTTACAACAAGCTTTCTGGTATGACAGGTACAGCTCTTACTGAAGAAGAAGAATTTCAACATATATATAAGCTTGACGTTGTTGCCGTTCCTACAAATAAGCCGGTAATCCGTAAGGATTTACATGACGTTGTATTCAAAACAGAAAAAGGCAAGTTTATGGCGGTTATCAAGCAAATTCAAGAATGTAACGCAAAGGGACAGCCTGTACTTGTAGGTACCGTAAACGTAGACAAGTCGGAAATACTTTCGGCACTTCTAAAGCGTGCAGGAATTAAACACGAAGTCCTAAATGCGAAGTATCACGCAAAAGAGGCTGAAATCGTTGCACAGGCAGGTAAAAAAGGTGCTGTAACAATCGCAACAAACATGGCGGGTCGTGGTACTGACATTAACCTTGGCGGTAATGCAGAATATATGGCTAAACATGAAATGGCACGTCAAGGATTTACAGATGAGCTTATCGCAGAGGCAACAGGTTTCGGTGATACAGATGATGAAGATATTATCAATGCAAGAAAAGTATTTACCGAACTTAACGACAAATTCAAAGCACAAATCAAGCCGGAACAAGACGAAGTTCGCGAGCTTGGCGGTTTGTATATTATAGGTACTGAACGTCACGAATCAAGACGTATCGACAATCAGCTTAGAGGTCGTGCAGGTCGTCAGGGTGACCCCGGTGTATCTCAATTCTTCCTTTCACTTGATGATGATCTTATGAGAATTTTCGGCAGTGACAAGGTTAAGTCTATGGTTGACGCACTCGGTCTTGAAGAGGACGAGCCTATTCAAGCAAAAATGCTTACAAATGCAATCGAAAATGCACAAAAAAATCTTGAAAGCAGAAACTTTGATTCTCGTAAGCACGTTCTTCAATACGACGAAGTTATGAACGAACAGCGTAAGATTATATATGCACAGCGTCAAATGGTACTTGACGGTGAGGATATAAGCGGTACTATCAAGAATATGATGGAATCTGCAATCGACAGTGCACTTGACGATTATATCGGAATTTCAGAAATTCCTGAAGATTGGAACATTCGTGCAATCACAGAATTTGCAAATCAATATCTAAATGCTCAAGGTGAATTTAAAATCCCTGAGGAAGATATGGAAACTATCACAAAAGCAGACGTTAAGGATATGCTTATGGAGCTTGGCAACAAGCGTTACGAATCACAAGAAGAAGTATTCGGCGAGAATATGCGTGAGCTTGAAAGAGTGCTTATGCTTAGAGTTGTCGATACTCTTTGGATGGATCATCTTGACGAAATGGAACACGTTAAACGTGAAATCGGTCTTAGAGCATACGGTCAGCATGACCCTGTTCTTGAATACAGAAATGTCGGCAGTGAGCTTTACGAAAATATGCTTGACAGCATAAAGAAAGATACTGTAAGATACGTACTTTCAGCTATGCCGAGAGTTAAGATTGAACGTGAGCAAGTCGCTAAACCGCTTGATACAGGCGGTGACGGTTCTCTCGGAAACACACCTAAACGTGCAAAGAAAGAACCCGGCAGAAACGACCCTTGCCCATGCGGCAGCGGTAAGAAATACAAGAACTGCTGTGGTAAGAACAAATAATCTAAACAAACCCTACGGTTTTTTTACACGCTGACAGACGTCAAGAAATTAGTTCGGATTTTGTGAAAATGAACTCGTCTGCGTACGTGGTTACGTTAGAGTTTATTTTCACAAAAAGTGCACAGGCAAGCCGTATATCGAAGATAGGTTTGCCTGTTATTTATTATAGCTATAAATTAAATTTTTAAATATATAAATAATATTTTGCACGTTCCGGACAATTTGTCGACAATCTGAGGGTATTGCAAAATGCAATACCCTTTTTATACGAAATTTTTACGAAAGGATATAAATAATGAACGTAAGAGAATTACTCGGCAAGAGAATGCTGTTTTTTGACGGCGGTATGGGTTCAATGCTGCAAAAAAACGGTATGGGTGCGGGTGAAATTCCCGAACTTTTAAACCTTACAAATGCCGCTTTAATAGAAAAAATACATACCGAATATCTTGAAGCGGGCGCAAATATCATAACCACAAATACCTTCGGTGCAAACCCGTTAAAATCAGAAGAAATCGGCGAAAGCCTTGATATGATTATCGCCGCCGCAATAGGCATTGCAAGAAAGGCGGTAAACAGTTTTCAATCAGAGGAAAATCCGCGATTTGTTGCATTCGACATCGGTCCTTGCGGTAAATTGTTAGAGCCTTTGGGCGACCTTTCTTTTGATGATTGCTATGACGCATTTGCGAAAATCGCAAAAACTGCCGAAAAATGCGGTGCCGACCTTGTTATAATAGAAACAATGTCTGACACTCTTGAGGCAAAAGCCGCCGTACTTGCAGTAAAGGAAAACACTTCACTCCCTATTTTCTGTACAATGACGTTTGACGAAAGCTATAAAACGCTTACGGGCGGTGACGTCAAGGTTATGTCGGCGATTATGGAAGGACTTGGTGTTGATTGTGTCGGTATAAACTGCGGTCTTGGTCCTGCTCAAATCGGTGAAATGATGACTGACCTTGCCGAAATTTCTTCAATTCCTATAATGGCACAGCCAAACGCAGGTTTGCCGCAAATCGAAAACGGCAAAACAGTTTACAATGTATTACCGAAACAATTTGCAGACGAATGTGAACATATGGCAAAGCTTGGTGCGTCTGTTCTCGGCGGTTGTTGCGGTACAACACCTGACCATATAAGAAGTCTTGTTGAAAAATGCAAAAACTACAAACCGATAGTCGAAGAAAAAAACATCACTGTCGTTGCGTCATATTCAAAAACGGTTGTACTCGGAAAAGGTCCTGTAATTGTCGGCGAACGTATCAATCCGACAGGTAAGAAAAAGTTTAAAGAAGCACTTAGAAACGGCGACATAGACTATATTCTAAACGAAGCATTTGCACAACGTGACGCAGGTGCGCACATACTTGACGTAAACGTCGGACTGCCTGAAATTGACGAATGTTCGACAATGGAAAAAGCAGTTAAGGCTATCAGTGCCGCTGTAAATCTTCCTTTACAGATAGACAGCTCCGACCCTGTAACAACCGAACGTGCATTGCGTATTTACAACGGTAAACCTATGGTAAACTCCGTAAACGGCAAGGAAGAAAGCATAAAAGCAATTATGCCGATAGTACAAAAATACGGCGGTGTACTTGTCGGACTTTGTCTTGACGAGGAAGGTATCCCTCCTACTGCCGAACAAAGATTTGAAATTGCAAAAAAAATCCGTGACAGAGCGTCAGAATACGGCATAAAGCCGAAAAACCTTGTAATGGACGCACTTACTCTTACAATTTCGGCACAGCAAAAAGAGTCTGCCGAAACAATCAAAGCATTGAAAATGATAAAGGACCGGCTTGGTATTTGTACAACGCTTGGCGTATCTAACATATCATTCGGACTTCCGCGCCGAGAAATAGTCAACGGAACATTCTTCGCATTGGCACTTAACAACGGTCTTGACGCCTGTATTATCAACCCGTGTGCCGATTCAATGATTAACACCTATCGTGCATTTATGGCACTTTCGTGCTATGACGCGGATTGTCAGGAATATGTAAGCAAATATGCGGGTACAAAGTCACAGACAACCGTAACAAAAGAAAATCAGGCGGAAGAAAAAGCTGAAAATGTCAATCCGCTTTTCGATATAATCATAAAAGGTCTTAAAGACCAGTCGTTTGACGAAACAGTTCGTCAGCTTGAAACTACCGATCCGATGGACATTATCAACAACATACTTGTTGAAGCACTTAACGTTGTCGGTCGTGAGTTTGAAAAAGGTACAATGTTCCTACCTCAGCTTATGATGAGTGCAGAAACCGTCAAAAATTCATTTGACGCAATCAAGGCTCACATTGACCAAAGCGGCGAAGCACAGGAAAGCAAAGGTAAAATCTTGGTTGCAACGGTTAAAGGCGATATTCACGACATCGGCAAAAACATCGTAAAGGTGCTTTTGGAGAACTACGGTTATGATGTTTATGATTTAGGCAAGGACGTACCGCCCGAACTTATTGTCGAAACATTAAAAGAAAACGACATTCACATATGCGGACTTTCCGCACTTATGACTACAACAGTAGTAAGTATGGAAGATACAATCAAAGCAATTCGTGCGGCAGGACTTGATACAAAAGTATGGGTCGGAGGTGCGGTGCTTACACAGGAATATGCCGATATGATAGGTGCGGACAAATACTGCAAAGACGCACTTTCTTCGGTAACTTACGCAAACGAATTTTTCGGAAATTAATAAAAATTGAGAGTCCGGCGACAAATTAATCTAAGCAGATAAATCAAATGTCGATTTATCTGCTTTATTTTTTTGCAATAATGACAGATTTGAATTGACAAAAAGCAAAAAGAATGTTATAATCAATTCATAGTGAACAAATAGGAAAATAGGAGTATAAAATTACGGTATGGAAAATCAATTTGAACGAACGGAACTTCTTTTAGGAAAAGATGCCATACAGAAACTGAAAAATGCACACGTTGCGGTTTTCGGTGTAGGCGGTGTAGGCGGTTTTGTTGTCGAGGCACTCGTTAGGAGCGGTGTAGGCGAAATAGACGTTATAGACAAAGACACCGTTTCGCTTTCAAACATAAACCGACAGATAATCGCACTTCACAGTACTGTCGGACAACCTAAAGTCGAAGTTATAAAAAATCGTGCATTGGATATAAATCCAAATGTAAAAATAAACGCGTTTGAAACATTCTTCTTGCCCGATACGGCAGATATGTTTGATTTTTCAAAATATGATTACGTTGTTGACGCAATAGACACCGTAAAAGGTAAAATTGAAATAATACTTCGTGCCGAAAAAGCCGGAGTAAAAATTATCAGCTCTATGGGTGCGGGAAACAAGCTTGATCCGACACTTTT
Organism: Hominilimicola fabiformis; assembly: GCF_020687385.1. NCBI lineage: Bacteria > Bacillati > Bacillota > Clostridia > Eubacteriales > Oscillospiraceae > Hominilimicola > Hominilimicola fabiformis. Next base: position 37,608 of record NZ_JAJEQM010000003.1, on the reverse strand, counting down.
TGAAGTTTCGGACATTTACAAAACGTCCGTATGTCCTTTGGCGCGCGTTATGCGCCGCGAGCTTAAGGCAAGAGGTATAAAAAAATTAAAGGTAGTTTATTCAAAAGAAGAGGCTATCAAAATTCCGTCACCGGACGGCGAAAGACCTGTTCCGGGAAGTATTGCGTTTGTACCGTCAGTTGCGGGATTGATTATAGCCGGAGAAATAATTAAAGATTTGGTTAAGGAGGAATAACATTGAAAATTTCAACTAAAGGCAGATACGCCGTAAGGCTTATGCTTGACGTTGCAATTCACGGTATGGATAAAAACGTTTCTATGCGTGATGTTGCAGAACGTCAAAATATATCAATAAAATATCTTGAACAAATTGTGAGTATCCTTACCCGTGTGGGATACTTAAAGAGTGTGCGTGGTGCCCAAGGGGGTTACCGACTCACAAAAGCACCGTCAGAATACACAATCGGAGATATTTTGCGTACAACGGAGGGAACACTTTCACCTGTATCGTGTCTTGAAGATGAAGAAAATACTTGTCCGCGAGTTTCTGTGTGTCCGACAATAAAGCTTTGGAAAGGGCTTTATGATGTTATCAATAAATATGTTGACAGCATTACTCTTGAAGATTTGGTAAACGAAAGTATTACAATCAATTCACCTGATTTTTGTATATAAAAATAACGGACGGCTATGGTTCGTCCGCTGCGAATACAGTGTGTAGGGGCGATCATTGGTCGCCCTTTTTTAATTTTCAGTATTGTGCCACCCCTCAGTCAACTTCGTTGACAGCTCCCCTCAAGGGGAGTCTTTTTTTGCCTCTCCTTGAGGAGAGGTGGCACGAAGAGTGGTGGCTTTTGCGGGATGTCGTGGGACGCCGTCACCTACTAACAAACCACTTAGGCGACCAATGATCGCCCCTACGAATGTTCGCATTTAGGACGTCGTGGGTGCCGTCCCATACGAAGTAAGGTATTTACTTATTAATTACTTCCCCGATATTATTAATCTGAATTGAAATAGTTCCGTCATCGTTATTTATAAATTCGATATACTCATTATTTTGATAATATTCAGCCGGGAAAATAACTTCAACACCGATATCCGTTACAATTTTCACGTTTGACGCCAATTTCTTTGTAACATAGCTGTTCACTTCAACCTTTTGAGGTACGTTTGCTTTCTCAATTTTGTCGATAAACTCACTTTTCATACCCGGTTTACCGTCAAAAATTTTATCGGCAACCTGTTCGGTATCAATAAATTCCGTTTCGCCCTCCTCAATATTTTCGGTGATGTATTCTTTCATTTTTGAAAGTGTTTCGATTGTATCGCCGCCGTTTTCTTCCGTAACCTTTTTCGCAATTTTACATACTGCATTTACCGATTCTCTTGAAGAAATATCATAAATACATTCAAGCAATACATCTGCGATAAGGTCGGTTGTTTCACCGTCGATTTTGCGTTTTTTGCCGAGATATTTAATTGAAAAATCATCTTCAAATATAAACGCACATTCCGCAATTTTTTGTGAAGTAGTCGGCAAAATCGCATAATGGTTTATAATCTGATTTTTCACTTTACCGTCGTCCTGCAAAACTTGGTGTGTATACCCTATTTTATTTTCACACTTCAAAACCGCAAGCAACGGACGTTCATTAATCATACAATCGCAAACTATAAGGTCGGACGAATCGGGCTTATCCGATTGAGTAACCCCCTCATAAACGCGTTGTGCAATAAATTTCGACATTGTAATAAAATAATTTTCGTCCTTTATATACTCTGCCAAATGATATTTAAAACCGCTGTTTTCCGAAAATTCGGCATTTCGCATACTTGCGTCCTCAAAAACTTTTTCTATATGCTTTGTAATAAAACTGTTTATACTTGCGTCTGTAACATCAAGTTCTTCTTCCGAGTACACACTCACACCCGAATTTGCGTCAAGTATATGTACAATCGCTCTTTTTAATGATGCTATCATTTTATCAATCCTTTCAAATCAAGTAAAATTCATTATACCACATCACTCAAAAAAAGTAAACATTGACAAACATAACTTTAGTGTTTATACTAAAAATATCTAACAGAAACGGCGGTGAAATTATGCAAAAATATAAGGATAAATCTTTGAATATCGAAGAAAGAATTGACGATTTACTCTCTAAAATGACAAACGAAGAAAAGGTCGGTCAAATGTTGCAAGTCAGCTACAACACGTTGAGCAAAGAAGATTACGAAAAGTACAAAAATCTCGGTATCGGCTCATTCCTGCACGTTTTGGGTGATGAGGCAGACGATATAAAAGAACGCGCAGAAAAGACACGTCTCGGCATACCGCCGATATTCGGCATTGACGCAATTCACGGTCACTGTCTTTTAAACGGTGCGACAGTGTTTCCGTCACAGCTTGCAATGTCGTCAAGTTTCAATCGCAAGTTAATACACGATATGGGCAAGGCTACTGCCAAAGAAGTTGCGGCAGACGGTCTTGACTGGACATTCTCCCCCGTTTTATGTATCGCAAGAGATTTAAGGTGGGGACGCGTAAACGAAACATTTGGTGAGGACAGTTATGTTATAGGCGAACTCGGCAAAGCCATAATTGAGGGATACGAAGAAGATAATTTGATTATTGCGTGTGCAAAGCATTACATTGCATACGGTGAGGCAACAGGCGGACGTGACGCATACGACAGTGAAGTCAGTGAAAGAAAAATCAGAGAAGTATTCCTACCGCCGTTTGAAAAAGCCGCAAAAATCGGTTGCGGCTCGGTTATGACCGCTTACGGCACTGTTGACTCCGTTCCGCTTAACGCCAATCCGCATATGGTAAGAGAAATTCTTAAAGACGAAATCGGTTTTGACGGATTTGTTGTGAGCGATTACGAAAATGTCTTAAATCTTGTCACCAGGCAATTCATAGCCGAAAATTTAAAAGACGCGTCCAAGCTGTCGATTGAGGCAGGCAACGATATGAGTATGAATACGCACGAATTTTACGATTGCGTGTCAGAACTTATAGAGAACAACGAAATTGACATAAAATATATTGATGATGCGGTAAGAAGAATACTTAGAGCAAAATTCAGAATAGGTCTTTTTGACGGTAAAAAGACAGTTGACAGAAGCGTCATAAACTGCAATGAACACAAAAAACTTAATCACAAACTTGCACAGGAAAGTGCGGTTTTACTTAAAAATGACGGTACACTGCCACTAAAAGGAAACAAAACCATCGCCGTTATAGGTCCTAATGCGGACGACATAAGAGCGATTTACGGCGACTGGACATATTTTTCACACCCTGTTCCGAAAGAAAACGTTACACCTATGGGCGACTATTACACGATACGTCGCGGTATGGAGGAAGTATTCGGAAAAGAGAATATTTTATACAGCAAAGGCTGTGACATTTTAGGTGAAGAAAATTATATTAATGACGCGGTAAAAATTGCCGAAAAGGCTGACGTGGTTGTATGTGTAATCGGCGACTGTCTTGCTCAAAACGGCGAGTATCGCGACAGAGCCGACCTTGAATTATCGGGTTATCAAACAGAACTTGTCAAACGTCTGATTGACACGAAAAAGCCCGTAATAGCCGTACTTGTAAACTGCAAACCGCTTTGCATATCGTACCTAAAAGAAAACTGCAATGCAATTATCGAGGACTTTAACGGCGGTGAATTTGCCGGTTTGGCGGTTGCGGAAATGATTGGCGGTAAATTTAATCCGAGCGGTAAATTGACAATTTCTTTCCCGCGTCACAGTGCCCAAACACCTTGCTACTACAATCAATACGAGGGTTGGCACGGCGGTCAGTATGTTGATTTGGAAAAAGGCTATGTATACGAATTCGGTGACGGTCTTTCCTACTCCGAATTTGAATATTCAAACCTACGCTTATCCCAAAACACAATAAAAAATGAAGAAGAAATAACCGTATCGGTTGATGTTACAAACAAAGGCAATATGGACGGCAAAGAAACCGTACTTATGTTCGTCAACGACGTCATAAGCTCCGTCCTCACACCGACAAAACAATTAAAAGGTTTTGAAAAGGTATTTATAAAAGCAGGCGAAACAGTAACGGTAAACCTAAAATTAAACATAAAAGACCTTGCAATCGTGACGAGAGATTTGGAATATATCGTTGAAAAAGGCAAGTTTGAAATTATGGTTGGCAGAAACACAAAAGAATATTTAAAAGATATTTTATCGGCAGAAGAAAACATAAAATTATAATTGAGCCTGTCGACAAAACTGCAACGGTTTTGTTTAAAATCTGAATTTTTTTATCACTCATAATATAAAAATTATGAGTGATTTTTTTGATAAAATTCGACTGATAATGAATATTTTAATATCAAAATTCAATAATATACAAAAAATTTGTTTTAACATAAATATAAGTATCTAACAGTAACAATTCTGTATAAAAACAGTTGACAATTAGCTTATTCGCTGATAAAATAAAAGTAGTACGATAATATATTTGTACATATTCCGCCATAAAATGACGGACAAAACAGCACCATCTTTTCAAAAAAGCATTAGCTTTTAGAAAATTCGATTTTCCACAAGACAAATCAAATATGGTGGTTTTTTTTCGGCACAGAAAATCGGTGTGCCAATATTTATTACATTAAATTTCAAAGGGGGAATTTTTTTGAGAATGACCGGTGCTGAAATGGTTGTTAAAACACTTGAAAAGAACGGCGTTAAGGTTGTATTCGGTTATCCGGGTGCAGCTAACTGTCCTATTATAGATAAGCTGTCCTTTTCTTCCATAAAGCATATCCTTACTCGTAATGAGCAGGGTGCGGCTCATATGGCTTCCGGCTACGCAAGAGTTACGAAACAGGCAGGTGTCTGTACCGCAACTTCAGGTCCGGGTGCTACAAACCTTATAACAGGTATCGCAACCGCATATATGGATTCTATTCCGATGGTTGCACTTACAGGTCAGGTTGCTACAAAGCTAATCGGTAAAGACGCTTTCCAAGAAGTTGACATTACAGGTGCTACGTTGCCTTTTACAAAGCACAGCTACCTTATAAAAGACGGACTTGACATTCCGCGTGTTGTAAATGAGGCATTTCATATTGCAAACACAGGCCGTCCGGGTCCTGTACTTATCGACTTTCCTATGGATCTTCTAAAAAAGGAATTTGATTATCCAGACGAAGATGAGGACGTTAATATCCGTGGCTACAAGTTAATGGGCAAAGCTAACGAATCACAGGTTAAGAAGGTTGCCGAGGCAATCAAAGGTGCTAAAAAGCCGGTTATACTTGCCGGTGGCGGTGTCGTTATATCCGATGCTACAAATGAATTCAGAAAATTTGTAAAAGAAACAGATATTCCTGTTGTTTCAACAATGATGGGTATAGGTATTCTTCCGTCGGACAATCCGAGATACTACGGTATGATCGGTTCACACGGTGTTAAGAGAGCTAATCTTCTTTTCAATCGTGCAGACCTTGTAATCGTAATGGGTTCAAGACTTGGTGACAGAACTGTGGCAAATGTCAAAGGACTTGAGGAAGGCAACAAGCTTATACATATCGACCTTGACCCTGCCGAAATCGGCAAAAACACTCAGCCTTATATTCCTGTTGTTGGTGATATTAAAGATGTTCTTGAACAGCTTACATCGCAAATTTCAGGTTACAAGACAAGCAAAGAGTGGATTGACGAAGCTGACGAACTACGTCAAAGATTTACACATAAACCGGTATGTGAGGATAACGGATTTGTAAATCCGAAGTATTTCTTAAACGTACTTTCGGAAAAGACAAATTCAGATGTATACCTTTCAACCGAAGTCGGTCAAAACCAGATTTGGTGTGCCAATAACTTCAACTTTAAAACACCACGTTCACTTTTGACTTCAGGCGGATTCGGTACAATGGGTTACGGACTTCCTGCAGCAATCGGTGCGTCTGTTGCCGCAAACGGCTCAAAGCCTGTTATCGCGGTAATGGGTGACGGCAGTTTCCAAATGGATTTACCGGAAATGGGTACTATGGCTCAATGGGATATTCCCGTTAAAATGGTATTGTTCCAAAACCACCGTCTTGGTATGGTACACGAACATCAGTATCTTCTTTATAAATCAAATTATCAGGCTGTTGAAATAGAAGGAAAACCTGATTTTGCAATGCTTGCAAAGGCATACGGCTTTGAGAGCGGCATAGCTAACGAAAACAGTGAGGTTTCAGAGGCGATAGATAAGATGATGGCACATGACGGTTCATATCTTCTTATCGTAAACGTAAATCCTTTTGAACCTACCGGTGATGCTCTTAATGAGGCTACTCTTCCGAAAAAGGAGGATAAGTAATATGGAAAGATATACATTATCAGTCCTTGTCGAAAACAATCCGGGTGTACTTTCAAGAGTTGTAGGCTTGTTTTCAAGACGTGGATTTAACATTCATTCACTTTCAGTGGGTACTACCCAAGACCCGCAAGTATCTCGTATCACTATTGAAGTGAACGGCGATGCACAAATTGTCGAACAAGTGTCAAAACAGCTTTCAAAGATTATGGAAGTTATCAAAATTAAGACACTTCGTGACAGCGAAATCGTAAAGAGAGGACTTTCACTTGTAAAAGTTAAGGTTACACCTAAGACAAGAAGTGAAGTTATCGAAATTACAAACGTATTCAGAGCAAAGATAGTTGATATTTCACCTAACACTTTGACTATCGAATTGACAGGTCATAATACAAAGCTTAACGCATTTATCGACCTTGTAGAGCCGTACGGAATTGAAGAAATCGCCCGTACCGGTATGACTGCTCTTGAACGCGGGGCAAACACATTAAAACTAGATAAATAATTATTATTTATAATACATATTTAAGAAAGAGGTAATCAAAATGGCAAAAACATTAGACCATGAAGCAAAAGTATTTTATGAAAGCGATTGTAATCTTGGACTACTAAAGGGCAAGACTATCGCAATTATCGGCTACGGTTCACAAGGTCACGCTCACGCACTAAACCTAAAGGACTCTGGCTGCGATGTAATCATCGGTCTTTATGAAGGTAGTAAGTCATGGAGCAAGGCTGAAAAGCAAGGCTTGAAAGTATATACATCAGCAGAGGCTGCAAAGAAGGCTGACATCATCATGATTCTTATCAACGATGAAAAGCAAGCTGACTTGTACAAGAACGAAATCGAACCAAATCTTGAACCGGGCAATATGCTTATGTTTGCTCACGGTTTCAACATTCACTTCGGAACAATCGTTCCTCCTGCAGACGTTGACGTTACAATGATCGCTCCTAAGGGTCCTGGTCACACAGTACGTTCAGAATATCTTGAAGGTAAGGGTGTTCCTTGTCTAATCGCTGTTGAACAAGACGCAACAGGTAAGGCACAGGATTTAGCACTTGCTTACGCTTTGGGTATCGGTGGTGCAAGAGCCGGTGTTCTTGAAACAACATTCAGAACAGAAACAGAAACAGACCTATTCGGTGAACAGGCAGTTCTTTGCGGCGGTGTTACAGCTCTTATGCAAGCAGGTTTTGAAACACTTGTTGAAGCAGGTTATGACCCAAGAAACGCTTACTTTGAGTGTATCCACGAAATGAAACTTATCGTTGACCTTATTTACCAAAGCGGTTTCAAGGGTATGAGATACTCAATTTCTAATACTGCTGAATACGGTGACTATGTAACAGGTCCTAAGATTGTTACTGCTGAAACAAAGAAGGCTATGAAGAAAGTTCTTTCTGATATTCAAGACGGTTCATTCGCTAAGGAATTCCTACTTGATATGTCACCTGCAGGCCGTCAAGTTCACTTCAAGGCTATGAGAAAGATTGCAGGAGAACATCAACTTGAACAAGTCGGTGAAGAAATCCGTAAGCTTTATAGCTGGAACAGCGAAGATGATAAGCTTATCAATAACTAATTTGACATATTTGTATTTAAAAAGACTTCACGAAAGTGAAGTCTTTTTTGTTGCATTTTTGCCACCACTCAACCACTCCGTCACGCCGTGACACCTCTCCTCAAGGAGAGACTTATTTAGCTCCCATAGAGGGGAGCTGGCGACGCAGTCGACTGAGGGGTGGTACTATCTGTTTATTTTAAGGACAACCACTGGTCGCCACTACAACACCGGTATTTTTTATGCTTTTCTTGCCACCACTCCGTCACTTCGTGACACCTCTCCTCAAGGAGAGGCTTGTTTGGCTACCATAGAGGGGAGCTAGCGACGCAGTCGACTGATGGGTGGCACATTTAATGGCGACTAATGGTCGCCACTACGAAACATCAAACGCAACACAAAAAGCCGTCAAAGTAATACTTTGACGGCTTTTACCTTATCAATTATACGATTTCAGCACCGCTTTGAATATCATTAAGAGTAGTCAAAACAGTAAGCTTATCTTCAAATTCGGCTGACAAAATCATACCGCAAGATTCAAGTCCCATCATCTTTCTCGGTTTCAAGTTTGCAACAAACAACACATTTTTACCGATTAATTCTTCAGGCTTATGGAACTTTGCTATACCGGAAAGAATTTGTCTTGTTTCACTTCCGACTTGCAAAGTAAATCTAAGAAGTTTTGATGACTTTGGCACTTTTTCGCATTCAAGTACCTTACCGACACGAATATCAAGTTTTTCAAATTCTTCAAACTCGATATAATCTTTATACGGTGCAATTTCAATCTTTTCTTCTTCCGGCTGACCGAATTCTTCTTCAAGTTCGGCAAGTTTCTTTTCTGCGTCAATTCTTTGGAACAGCGGAACAGCCTCTCCTACTTTTGTACCCGCCTTTGTTTCACCGAATGTCTTTGTACTTTCAAAGCTCAAATCATCTGCACCGATTTGTTCGGCGATTTTCTTTGATGTTTCAGGCATATACGAGCTTAACAATGCCGCAATAATTCTGATTGTTTCAACAAGATTATAAAGCACTGTACCCAATCTTGGCTTATCGTCTTCATTCTTTGCAAGCACCCATGGAGTTGTTTCGTCAATATACTTATTCGCTCTGTCAACAACTTTCCAGATTTCATCCATACTATCCGCAACGTGAAGTGTATTCATCTTCTTAATAATCTTATCAATCGCACCTGTTGCAACAGCTTTCAAATCATCATCAAAATCACCGTGTACGTCACCGCTCTGAATTTCACCGTCAAAATACTTATTAATCATTGCAACAGTTCTGTTTACAAGATTGCCAAGTGTATTTGCAAGGTCACTGTTAAATCGGCTGATAAACACTTCATAAGTGATTGTACCGTCTTGTGCGAAAGGCATTTCGTGAAGTGAATAATATCTTACCGCGTCAACACCGAAATGCTTTACAAGGTCCTCCGCATAAATTACGTTACCTCTTGACTTACTCATCTTTTCATCACCGACAAGCATCCAAGGGTGTCCGAACACCTGTTTCGGAAGTGGCTCGCCCAATGCCATAAGCATAATCGGCCAATAAATTGTATGGAAACGAAGAATATCCTTACCGATAATATGCACATCGGCAGGCCAATACTTATTATACAATTCGCCCTTTTCTTCCGGTGTATAACCAAGGGCCGTAATATAGTTTGAAAGTGCGTCAATCCACACGTACACAATATGTCCAGGGTCAAACTCAACAGGAATACCCCATGTAAAGCTTGTTCTTGACACGCACAAATCCTGCAATCCCGGCTTTAGGAAGTTATTAACCATCTCATTCTTACGTGATTCAGGTTGAATAAATTCAGGGTGTGACTCGATGTATTCCATAAGCTTGTCCTGATACTTGCTCATCTTGAAGAAATAGGCCTCTTCCTTAGCCTTTTTAACTTCTCTGCCGCAATCAGGACACTTACCGTCTACAAGCTGTGTTTCAGTCCAGAATGATTCACAAGGTGTACAGTACCAACCTTCATATTCACTCTTATAAATATCACCTTGATCATAAAGCTTTTTAAAAATCTGCTGAACAGCCTTAACGTGATAATCGTCGGTTGTACGGATAAATTTATCATAGCTGATATTAAGCATATCGGCAATATCCTTAATTTGTCCCGCAATCTTATCAACGTGCTGTTTCGGTGTTATACCCTCATTTTCAGCGATTTCCTGTATCTTCTGACCGTGTTCGTCAGTACCTGTAAGGAAAAATACATCCTTTCCTATAAATCTGTTAAAACGTGCTATTGCGTCCGTAAGAACTATCTCATATGTATTACCTATATGAGGTTTCTTTGAAGTGTACGCAATGGCAGTAGTAATATAAAACTTTTCTTTACTCATTCCAGTCACTCCCCATTAAATTAATAACAAAATCTTTGAACAATAGGCACTGTTCTTTTATAAATCTGCCTATTCTCTTTAAAAGTCTTATCGGTGCGTCAAACACACCCGCTTTATAAAAACTGATTATCAGCATAAGTATTATCGGGCCTAAAATCATACCGCCGATACTAAGCGTTCTGTAACCGATATACATAGACATAAGCGTCAATATCGGATTCATACCTATTCTTGAGCTTACAAGTTTCGGTTCGGTAAAATGTCGCATAAGCGCAACTGCGGCATATATAACAATCAGACCAACTCCGAGTTTAATATTGCCGTTCAAAAACGAAATAAGCGACCACGGCCACAAAACAAGACCGCTGCCGAAGAATGGCAATGCGTCCAAGAACGCAATACCTAACGCAATAAGAAGTGCATACTCAATATCAAGTATACTCAGTCCGATAAACATAATCGCAAACGCGATACACATAAGTATTCCCTGCACTTTAATATAACCGCCGAGATACTTTTTCAATTCCGTCTTTATAAGATTCAGCCTGTCCACAAATTTAGGACTGAACACGCCCTGCACAGTCGACATAACGGTTTTGTTTTCCGAAACCATAAAATACGATGACAAGATAAAAACGACTATACCTATAAACACGCTCGGCAAAGCCTTTGCAAAATTGCCCGCATAATCAACCATAGGCGTTGACTTCATATTGATAAATTCAGCGGCTTTGCTTGAAATAGTTTCACCTGCCGAAGTAATCGCCTGTTGAATGTTGCTCGGCAAATTCATATACACAACAGACCATTTTTCGCCCAGTGCCTTTGTACTGTTTTGAATGTTTTCGTAAATAGTCGGAAACTGCGTATATAACATTCGTCCTTCATCAACAATTTTCCATATTGCAAATGTGAGAACACCACCAAAAATTCCGACTATCAGTACTATTACAAGCACCGCCGACAGTCCTCGCGGTATTTTCAGCCGTTTCTGCAATGTATCCGCAAGCGGATTTACCGCCATTGAGAACAGATAGCCGAGCAAAAACGGCAAAAACAACTTAACAAGAAAACCTAACAGCTGCAATATTTTAGGCAGACATATATATGCCGCCACAGCCAATATCACAACCCCCAATACAAACAGTACAATTTTCACCCAATTTTTTTTCAGTTTCATAAAATCATTCCCTTCGTAAATCACGAGAATGTATCATTATTTTTCAAGGAATCTATTCATCAAAGTATATCCTTCTTCGATATAAATACCTGTCTTTTTACCGTTTTCTTCAGTATATGTAAGATTAGCATTTTTATCCGTTTCGTTGGTGCTGTCATAGATGATGTACGGAACAGGGTCCGAAACGTGCGTCTTTAGCTTAATCGGAGTCGGATGGTCAGGAAGAATCATCATTCTGTAATCAATGCCTCTCTTTTCAAGCTCGTCCTTTAGGAACTTGACAACCTTTTTATCTATCGTTTCAACCGCAAATTTCTTCTTTTCAGGTGCACCTTGGTGTCCCATTTCGTCAGGAGCTTCCATGTGAACATAAACGAAGTCACTGCCGTTTAAAATTGCGTCAAGTGCGGCTTGTGCCTTACCTTCCCAGTTTGTGTCACAGTTACCTGTTGCACCTTCAACGTCAATCGAATTCATTCCGGCACATTTTGCAATACCTTTGATAAGGTCAACAGCGGAAATAACACTGCCCTTTAGACCGAACTTTTCTTCAAAGTTATCAAGCTGAGGTTTTGTACCCTCGCCCCATACCCATATTGATGTTGCAGGATTTTTGCCCTCTGCAACACGCTTTTTGTTTACAGGATGTTCTCTTAAAATCTTTTCACTTTTTTTCATCATTTCAAGAAGTGTATCCGCACCGTCACCCTTTGGAAGATGGTCTGTTATCTTCTTGTCTGAAATGTCGTGAGGAGGTGTTAATTCAACATTAGTCGAACCGCCCTCCCAAACTGTAAGATGACGGTAGCTGATACCCGGATAGAACTTAATCATATCAGTATCAAGCTCTTTTGCGACAGCCTTGATAAGCTCAGCAGCCTCTTCTGTTGTGATTTCGCCTGCACTATAATCAAGCATTGTCTTATCCTCGTAATTTTCTTCGTCAGAAAGAGTTACAAGGTTACATCTGAATGTAACGTCATTATCCTTTAGCGGAACGCCGATTGACGCCGCCTCAAGCGGTGAACGACCGCTGTAACATTTCTTTGTATCATAACCCATAACAGATAGATTGGCTACGTCACTGCCCGGTTTCATACCGTCTTGAACAGTCTTAACCATACCCATCTCGCCATGCTGTGCCATATAGTCGATTGTAGGCTTATCAGCCACCTCTAAAATTGTTTTACCGTCAAATGCGTCAACGGGATAATCTGCCATACCGTCGCCAAGTATTACTACATACTTCATTTTTTATCTTCCTTTCATTTTATCTTTATGTTTAAAGTTTATTCAGTCACGATTTTCACCAATATTGCTATTGCCCCACGTCCGACGTGAGTACCGATAAGCGGACCGAATTCACCATACATTTCTATACAATCTTCGCCGTATTCATCGCGAAGTTTTTCACAAACCTCCTGTCCCTTATCCTCGTCCGACTGAACGATTAAGAACTTAGGATTTTCCGCGTCAAAATCAGAATCATCTTGAATTTTTGCAATCAATTTATCAAGCAGCTTTTTCTTACCTCTCAGCTTGTCTAAACTTTCAACAAGTCCGTGTTCTATTGTAAGTATTGGCTTGATGTCAAGCATTGTGCCGACAAATGCGGCTGCTTTTGAAAGTCTGCCGCCTTTTTCAAGATATTTTAACGTATCAACCAAAAGGTAACATCTCCATGTTTTTATGTACTTTTCACATTCCGTTATAATCTCGTCAACGCTTTTGCCGTCCTTAGCCATTTGCGCCGCATGAACGGCGGTTTGTGCAATGTACAGAGAAAACTTCTGCGTATCGACAATGTGAAAATCCGCATTCGGATTTTCTTCTTCAATCTCACTCTTAACAAGATTTGCTGTTTGGTACTGACCGCTTGCGGCTGATGAAAGTGCAAAATATATTACGCTCTCATGCTCCTCACACTGCTGTTTAAAGTAGTCAAGCATATCACCGAACGGTGTCTGTGAAGTAGTCGGAATACCGTCGTACTCCTCGAGTTTATCAAAAAATTGCTCATTTGTTATTTCAGTTCTCTGAACATATTGTTCAGTGCCGAAAATACTTAAAAATGATATAACGCCTATATTATATTTGTCGGCTATATCCTGCGGAATGTCCGAACCGGAATCCACTATTATTTTTATATCTGCCATATTTGCTCCTCTCATATAAATTCGGTATAAATAAAATTTAAAATTGTTTTTTATTCTCTTGATTAAAAGCTTTAGACGCAGAGAAAATTGTTCACAGTGCCGTTTTGCAGCTCACGGTGCTGTACGGTTACCGCCCTAAGCAAAAAATGGTGCTGTTGGCAATTTAATCAAGTCTAATTACCAATGGAATTGAGTCAGCTGTCCTAAATCCTTTAAATTATCAAACCCTTGCTGACGAAGTGCCTCGTATACAACAATCGCAACGGAATTTGAAAGATTAAGACTTCTCGCCTCTTCTATCATAGGTATTCTTATACAACGTTCTTCGTGTTCGTACAAAAGTTCTTCGGGAAGTCCTGCATCCTCACGACCGAACAATATATAATCGTTATCCTTAAATTCAGCCTCAACATATGTATGAGGTGCTTTTGTTGTTGCATAAAAATATCTTGCACCCTCTGTTTTTTCAAAAAAGTCCGCCAAATTATCGTAATAGCATACATTCAGCAAATGCCAATAATCCAAACCCGCTCTTTTCAAATTTTTATCGGTAATCTGAAAAGCCGTCGGACGTACAATATGAAGTCTACACCCTGTCGCCGCACAAGTACGGGCAATGTTGCCTGTATTCTGCGGTATTCTCGGTTCAACAAGAACTACATTAAACAAAAAATCATATCCTTTACTTTAGAAATTTAATCATAAATCTATTTAACAGCGGTCGTTTTATCTTTACCGCTTTTTTGGGGCAAAGTTCTTGACAGCAAAAACATTTTATACACCTTTTCGTGTCAATAACAGGTTTACCCGTTGACATATCAATCGCTTTCGGCGGACAACATCTTGCACATTCTCCGCAACCTACGCATATATCGTAATCCATTGCCGGCTTTGACGCAAGTGCATTTATAAGTCGTGCATTAAGTGCGTCCGGAAGTGAAATCAATTTAATCAAATTAAAATGGCTTTCAGGCTTTAAATAATCCTTCATAACAAGCGGTTTAATATCTTCGCCCGCTATATCAATTTTTTCCGCACTGTCACACACAAGTCCGCGTTCAATCGCCTCACGCACCGTATCAACTTCATTCGGTGCATAATCAATCAAATAACATGACGCCAAGTCAAGCGCGTGTGCATTTTCTGATGCCATAACAAGTCCTATATGTCTGTTCTGACCTGCCGTCGGACCGTTGCCCTCCATACCCCAAACAGCGTCCATAATGGACAATGTCGGTTTTACACATTCGTGCAAATCCACAAGCATTGAACAGAATGACTTTCTCTCATTCAATCTGAAATGCAGTTCCGCTTTATATGTTCCGGGAATTGTGCCGAAAAGATTTTTAACGGCACCTGTATAACTCGTCATTGCGTGAGTTTTCAGTTTCGGCAGTGAAATTATAACATCTGCATTCAAAATCGGATTTATTATCGGAATTTTCTTTACGGTCTTTCCCTCAGGGAAATGCACTTCCGTAAAACTTGTATCAAAATTCAATTTTGCGTTTGTTCCCTCGACAGCCTTATCCACACCGCAGACTGAATAAACGCCCTTTAAAGCCGTAGTGTTATACGGACCGCCGGGACTTTCGGCAATCGTCACGTTTCCGCCGGCTTTTTCGACCATCACTATAACCGCGTGAAGAAATTCGGGATTTGTCGTAACCGCCTCCTCAGGCTTTTTCTTGGAAACAAGGTTGGGCTTTATAACAACATTATCACCCTTTTTCACAAACTTCCCAATTCCACCGATTAAAGACACCGCATTTTCTACGGCATTTTGCACTTCGGAATATCTGTCACATTTTACGACGGAAACTTTATTATTCATTCTTTAATTCCTCTCTTAGGTTTCTAAATGTTGTAAACCTCTGCCTATTCTATCATTATACAATATTCCGAGTAATATTTCAACCGTAAAACAGTAATTTTTATAGGCATAGTGCCATTTTATTGCATATATATTTTGCTAAAATACGGCACACTCCATTAAATTATATCTTTTTTCGTTTTATAGACAGTTTGCTCCCTTTAAAGTAAAAAAAAGACTTGACATAAAGTCAAAAGCAGAGTATTATTTTCACATATCGAAAATACGTTACTTTGATGTAACTTTTAAACGGTGTATTTTTGGTATAAAAAAAGGTGATTTGCAAAAATCACCTTTTTTCAATATCAGCTTTTTTAGTTTTTTGGATTGACAATATCACGCCAATCAAGGTCACCGCGTTCAAGACCGTGAATAAGCACTTCTGCCGTTGCACAGTTCGTTGCAATCGGGATATTGTGCATATCGCAAAGTCTCAGAAGCGAAAATACGTCAGGCTCATACCCTTCGGCGTTAAGCGGATCACGGAAGAAAAGCACCAAGTCAATTTCATTATATGCAATTCTCGCACCGATTTGCTGATCGCCGCCCTGCGGTCCTGACAAAAATCTATATACATTAAGACCGGTATTTTCAATAATCATCTTACCTGTTGTGCCGGTTGCATACAGAGAATGTTTTGACAGAATACCCGAGTAAGCAATACAAAACTGTACCATTAATTCTTTTTTCTTATCATGTGCTATTAAAGCGATGTTCACGAAAATACCTCCTCATTCACTCTATTTTCCGAAAAGCTTTTTAACCTTATCAAAAAAGCTTTCCTTTTCATCAAATTCCATAATAGGCACTTCTTCGCCCATAAGTCTTGCGGCAATATTTAAAAATGCTTGTCCTGCCCTTGAATTTTCAGCCGAAACCGCCAAAGTGCCTTTAAGAGCGGCAACCATAAGTTCCTCGTCATCGGGAACAATTCCAAGCACAGGTACGCCCAACATATCTACGCAATCGTCCATATTCATCATTATTCCCTTATCAATCATATCCGATCTTACGCGATTAATGACAACCTTGACATCTTCCACACCCATATCTTCAAGTACGGATATTGCTCTGTCACCGTCACGAAGTGCCGTAACTTCTGGCATTGTGACCAATATGGCACTGTCCGCACCCATAGCCGCATATAAAAAACCGCCGTCAATTCCTGCCGGAGCGTCTACAAGGCAATAATCAAACCTTGAAGAAAGTTTTTCCCATATCCCCTTTACCGCCTCATCTTCGACAGATGAAGTGTCACGCGTTTGCGGAGCGGGTATAAAATACAAGTTTTCATATCTTGTATCCTTAATCAAAGCCTCGTCCAAGTCACAATTTTCTTCGATTACGTCAAATATATCGTAAACGATACTGCTTTCAAGCCCGAGTGTAATATCCAGATTTCGACAACCCATATCCATATCGACAAGTGCAACAAGATTACCCCTCATAGCCAATGCCGCACCTATATTTGCAGTTACAGTTGTCTTTCCCGTACCGCCTTTTCCGGATGCAACTATGATGATTTTTCCCATTTTCCTTATCCTTTCAATATGAATTTATGCGTAGTAAAATTACCCAAAACTCTTTTCTGCGTAATTATATCACATTTTTTTCTCTTTGTCTATATTTTTACCAAAAAATCATCTACACAAATTTGATTATTTATTAAATATGCCTTTTTAGGATTTTCGGTATTCGGCGTATCAAATTCATCAAAATTGCAGTGAGTTTTTGAAATTCTTACATCTGTCGGCTTAAAGTCAAGCGCAAATATATAGGCATTGTCATTACCCATACACCCTGCCTCAACGCTGCCTTTTATACTTCCGATAACGATAACGTTACCGACCGCCGTTATCATTCCACCCTCTTCAACGTCACCGAAAAGGGTAAGGTGTCCGTCCGCAAAAACTGTTTTGCCTGCTTTAACAACGCCTTCGTAAAACCTCGCACGACTGCTTTTAAAATTAGTCGTTACGACTTCCTTTATCTCCTCAAGCTCCGTTTCTTCCTCAGCGATTTCACGGACTTCTTCACTCTCATTATGTATTTCTTCAGTGTTTTCCTGAAGAAGTTCCTTAGGCAGTTCAAGAGTTTCTTCAAACGAATCTTCGGCTTTTATCACTTTTCTTTCACCGTAATTTATCTCACATTCCGGCAACATAGCCGTAATAACCGCGTCAAGACGCATTTTATCACTCGTTGAAAGTTCCCTGCCGACAACGTATATATTACAACGTCCGCCGCCGAAAAACTTTCTGAACTGTCTTATTTTTTCATACAGGGAGTTCATCAACTTAGAAAATTCACATTCACTGTCAAGATATATCTTTACCCCGTCAGCCGTACCTTTCAGCTTTATAAGCTCTTTTTCCAATTCAATCAAACCTCCCCATATTATAAACTATCTCAATAATCCGCCTTGCACATCTGTTGCGGTTGTAGGCTCTGCGGTTGTGTCTGCACTGTCAAGATCGAAATATTTATCAAAAATATCTTTTGCTACCTGCGCGGCATTTGTACCACGAACACCGTGTTCAAGCACAACCGATACCGCGATTTGCGGATCGTCAAACGGTGCAAAAGCAATAAACACAGCGTTATTTGAACCGTTTCCGACCTGTGCCGTACCTGTTTTACCGCCGACCGCTATACCGTAATTCGCGAAAATTTCACTCGCACTACCTTCGTCAACAACTCGTTTCATACCTTGTTTTACGGCATTGATAACTTCATCGTCCATATCGACTTTTTCGACAACTTCCGGATTAAATTCTTTTACAACACCGCCGTCAACCGATGAACGAACGCTTTTTATAAGATTTACTTTATATCTTGTACCGCCGTTTGCGATTGTTGCGGCATAATTTGCAAGCTGAATAGGTGTAAACAAACTGTATGACTGACCGATTGCCGCTTGAAGAGTGTCACCGCCAAACCATTCCCGATCGGTAGCACTTGCAACTACCTCTTTTTTATATTCCGGGCTTGCCATATGACCTGCCACTTCTTCGTCAAGCTCGATACCCGTCTTTTCACCAAGACCGAACTTCTTTGCGTACTCGTCAAGTTTATCTATTCCCATACGTCTGCCGACTTCATAGAAGAAATAGTTACACGAATTTTCAAGTGCCGCACTGACGTTTTGCTTACCGTGAGTCAATTTATATTCGCCCCAAATCCAGCAAGTCGGCTGATAGTCGGCATAGAATTTATAAATACCCTCGTCCTCGATAATTTCGTTTACATTCAAATTACCCGTTTCAAGTGCCGCAATCGCCGTCAAAGGTTTAAATGTCGAACCCGGGCTGTAAAGTCCGCTTACAAGTCTGTTCCACATAGGCTTTGCGTCATTATTAATCAAAGTTTCATAATCCTCGTTAAACCTCGACATATCGTATGTCGGATACGATGCACCTGCAAGCAAATCTCCTGTCTTTACGTCAATGACAGCAACAGAACCTGCGTCACAGTCTGCACCGTCCTTTGCTTTCACACCGCTTGACGCACGAATATTTTGTATTGTATCTGCAAGCGATTTTTCCGCCACTTTCTGCAAATCCGAATCCAATGTAAGCACGATATAATCGCCCGGAACAGGCTCTGCATCGTTCATAACGGTAATCTCTTTACCGTTTACTTCCTTAGTTGTACCTGTAGTGCCGTCAATACCTCTTAAATACTGTTCGCCCCATTTTTCAATGCCCTGTTTACCGATAATGTCATTATAGCCGTAACCCAAATCTTTGTTTGCCTCGTATTCTTCGGCATTGATTTTACCTGTACGACCTAAAATATGCGTTGCAAGTCCGGGAGCGTCATATTGACGGATATAGTCGTTTATAACGGCTATGCCTTTAAATTCGTCCTGACGTTCCTTTATCTGTGTTACCGCATCGACGGATATATCGTCCGCAACTGTAAACAATGTTGTCTGCGACAAACCGCTTGCCTCCGCAGCGTATCGGATACCCACGATACGTCTTTGCTCGTCCTCGCTGTAAACGTCACTGACTTTATATATCTCCTTGTATGCCTGCATTATTTGGTCGGCAGACATATTTTCTTCTATACCCTTGCCAAGATGTGAATTATTCTTAAACCACGCTTCACGTTCGTCCTCCACGGAGCCGTCCTCGTTTTCGTCCTCAAACTTAAACTGATACGGTGCGAACGAAATTGGTAAATCGTCATAATATTCACATTGAGTCGAATAGAATATATCCACAAGTTTTTTTATAATATCGTTAAATTCTTCGTCTTTAACATCGGTTTTCTGCATAACAACAGAATAACCGACTTTGTTGGATACAAGAGTTGTTCCGTATCTGTCAAGAATTTCACCTCGCGGCGCTTTTTCGACTATATTGGTAGTCATTCTGTCATTAGCGATTTCATAATACTGTTCGCCCTTTAATACCTGTAAATCAAAAAGCTTCCATATCACCGCCGCAAACATAACAGCTATAACTATTTTTAATATAATAAATCTCGCTTTACTGTTTGGCATTTATATACATTCTCCTTAAGCTATCAAAAGCTTTTTCTTCTTTTCTTCTTTATACAATGTCTTTTTTAGTATCGGATATAATATAACTGCAATAACCGTATTAAATACCGCCGTCGGCAATGCATCACTGAAAATTACCGACACATCAAGCGTCATTTCTCTTATGACGAACAACAATATTTCAAGTATTGCCGACATAATAAAGGTCCATACAATCGTTTTCGGAAAATTACCGACATATCTCGGACGTTTTCTTGCCGCGAATACGATTATCGAACTGTACGCATAAAACAACGTAATCTCCGTAAAATTTCTTCCTCCGATTGCGCCCATAACAACGGCACATATTCCGCTTATTATAACAGCAGTGCGAAATTCATTTTCAAGAATTGCCACACACATCACAAACGCCAATACCGCAGACGGTACCGCACCGAATATATGGATAGGTGAAAGCACTACCGTCTGAACAAGAAAAATCACAAAAATCCACAGAAAAATCTTAAAATTTCTCACTTTTCCTCTCCAATCAATATGTTCCGTTTATAACAAGCACTTCATAAAGCTTGTTGAAATCAACAAGCGGTTCTACTGTTGCATAATTCAAATTACCCATAGCGTCCGAATTTATCTCACGAATTACGCCGACAGAAAGTCCTGCCGGATAAATTCCGCCTGAACCCGATGTTTCAAGAATATCGCCTATTATAAGGTTTGAGCCTTTGTCAATAAACGTCATTTTACAGTAGTTTTGGCTGTACAATTCACTGTCGCCTTCAACAACCGCAACATCGCTTGTTCTTGAAACCTTTACGCCCATTGCGTTATCGGGATTCAATATTGTCGAAACAATCGACCATGTAGGACCTGTTTCAACAACTTTTCCTACTACTCCGTCAGGTGTTATAACCGCGTTTCCGACAGCCACACCCGCAAGCGAGCCTTTGCTTATCTGTATTGTGTCGTACCAGTTATTTGACGAATACGCAATAACAGACGCGGCAACGGTTGAATAATTTTCAAGACTGTTTTGAAGTTCAAGCGTTTCTTTTAAACGTTCGTTTTCTTCTCTGTAATTTGCAACATCTTTATTTTGTTTTTTCAGCTCATTAATTTCGCCCACAAGTCTTGCGTTTTCTTCCTTGTAGCCGTTCATTTCACGAATAAAATCAGTCGTATCCGTAACCTTGTTCACTATATACGAAAAACCGTTCTGAAACGGTGAAAATACAGTTCTAAGCACTTTGGATACGGGATTTGCACCGCCGAAATGAGCAATAGCGGCACATACAAGCACTACGGCGGTTATAATCGCCGCCGCAATCACGCCTTTTCTTTTAAAAAATGATGACATATTTTCTAACCTTCCGTTATACAATCCAAAATTATTTTGATGATTCGATAAGTTCTTTTATATTATCAAGAGCCTTGCCTGTTCCTATTGCAACACAGTCAAGCGGATATTCGGCAACGTGTGTAGGAATTTTTGTGGTTTCGGTGATAAGTTTGTCAAGTCCTTTAATCAACGCACCGCCGCCTGTAAGCACTATTCCGCGTTCCATAACGTCTGCCGCAAGTTCCGGAGGGGTGTTTTCCAATGTCAGCTTTATAGCTTCAATCATTTCGTCCACATTCTCGCTTATAGCGGCTCTGATTTCACTTTCCTTGATTTGTGCCGTTTTCGGCAAGCCTGTCGCAACGTCACGACCTCTTACTTCGTAAACGCCTTCTTCGTCATCTTCATATGCAGATGCAATGGCTACCTTAATATCTTCAGCCATTTTGTCACCTATATTGATTTGATTTTCTTTCTTCAAATAATTGATAATAGCACTGTCCAAAGCATTTCCCGCAATTCTGATTGATCTTGACGAAACGATACCGCCCAGCGAAATAACCGCAACTTCTGTTGTACCGCCGCCGATGTCGACAACCATATTACCTGTTGCATCATTCACAGGAAGTCCGGCACCCATAGCAGCCGCCATAGGTTCTTCGATAAGTGCAACTGCCTTTGCGCCTGCTTGAATAACCGCCTCTTCAACTGCACGTCTTTCAACTTCCGTTATGCCCGACGGTATGCAAACAACAACTCTCGGCTTAAATACGTTGCTCACGTCAGCCTCTTTTATAAACGCTCTTATCATAGCTTGAGTTATGTCAAAATCCGCAATAACACCGTCTTTCATCGGACGTACCGCAACAATGTTTTCAGGCGTTCTGCCTATCATCTCATTTGCCGCATTACCGACCGCAAGCACCTTACCTTCGTACTTGTCAATCGCCACAACAGACGGCTCTCTTACCACTATTCCCTTGCCCTTTACATACACAAGTGTGTTTGCTGTACCAAGGTCAATTCCTATATCTTTTGAAAATATCCCCATTTTCGTTGTTCTCCTTTTATAATATCTTTATATCCATTTCGTCCTCAAGCGTGTCCGCAAGTGCACTTATCGGCAGACCGACAACATTAAAATAATCGCCGTCAATCTTTTCAATCAAAATTGAACCGAGTCCCTGTATTCCGTATGCACCTGCCTTATCCATAGGCTCGCCCGAATTTATATATCCGCGAATTTTGTCATCGCTCAAATCTTTAAACTTTACTTTTGTCCTAACTTTTCCGCAAACGGCTTTTCCGTCGCTTATTCGCATAACGCAATATCCCGTATATACTTCATGTTCACGTCCCGAAAGTTTTGAAAGCATATTAAATGCGTCATCTTCGTCTTTTGGCTTACCGAGTATTTGTCCGTCAAGCGTTACGATTGTGTCTGCTGAAATTATAACCGCATTTTTATTGCGTAAAACCTCTTTCGCGGTTGCGCTCGCCTTTAAAAGTGCAAGCTCCTGCACATAAAGCTCGGGTTTCAAATCTTTTGAAACGGAATCTTCGTCCGCTTGCGAAACAATCACCTTAAATTCAAGTCCCATAAGCTCCAAAAGTTCTTTTCTTCTCGGTGAACCCGACGCAAGTATAAAATCTATCATTGCATTATAACCTTTCTTAAAGCACACCGCGATAAAAATGTCCTCTTGTGTATGTGTTTTCCGTCATACTCTGCACATTTTTTTCGCCGTTTAAAGCTCTCTTATACATATCTATTATTTTATCACATTGAGCGAATTTTTCAACAGTAAATATCAATCTGATACTGTTTATTTTAAGTTTTTTTAAATCCGCGATTTTATCCGCCATAAATATAGGCTTTGAATTTAAAATTTTTGCTATACAGCCTTTTGAACAGACAATCGGAAATTCCTCTCTTTTTCTGTCTTTCAGCTTGTATATCATTTTGCCCTTTTGGCATTTTCCCATAGCTTTTATCGGACAGTTTTTCATCATCATAAGCGGAATATGTCCGTAGCCTATAACTTCAAGATTAGCGTTTGTATTTTCACATAAATCGGCAATTTCATGTAAATTAAGTTCAGGAGATAATGTAACCGTTTTCAAATGGCCGTAATGCTGTGCCGTTTGCGAATTAAAAACATTCAATCTGAAATCGCCGTATATCTCTTTATCTTTATACTTGTAAATTGCCGCCGGTGACGAAACAAGTACACCGTCCGTCTTTATGTTTTCTTCACAAAATATATCCGCCGATTTTGATATTATTTCAACATCGTCAGGCACATCTTTTAGTGTCCCCACCAAATCATTGGGGACATATATTCTTTTTATATTATTTTTAACGGCAGCTTTGAACTGTTCTTCATCACTAACTTCACAAGTGAGTATTATATCCGTTTTTTTACGGTTGATATGCTCAATTTCAAAGTCAAGTTCTCTGCCTTTTTCACGCATTTGTCTTTGCTTTATAAGGCTTTCGCAACATTCACGTCTTACGCTGTTTATTTCCTTAATCGGAATTGTAATTCCTTCGTCTATCGTAATATTTATATCGTCACATTCAAACGGTGTACTTCCGAGTTTTAAAAGCTGGTCGCGAAGTCTTTTTTCGTCCATAGGTTTATGGAGTGCTTTTTCGGATTTTAGTGTCCCTTGTGCATACGCGTAATGTCCGTCATTATCGTACATTGTAAGTTCAAGCGGGGCATCAATATTTAGTGTCCCCATAATACCTGTATTGATTTTACGGATATTTGAGTCCTCTGCGGCGCGTTTTTTCGCCTCTTCGGTAAATTTATTTTCCGCGCTGTTACTCGGAGTATCGTGGCTCATCATATTTTTACCGAGATTGCCTTTAAAATATCCGTCTGTAAAACCTGTTCTTGAAAATGCGTCAAGCAGTTCCTGCATATCTTTTTTTGACACGTTTCCGCCCTTGTCAAGATACTTTCGGTACACGCCCACAACCGCGGATACATATTCCGCTCTTTTTAAGCGTCCTTCAATTTTCAGTGATGTTACTCCTATACGTTTTAGTGTCCCCAAGTCATTCACAAGTGCCATATCTTTAGGACTTAAAACATATCCGCTTTTAACCGTTTTGCCGTTTTCAAGCAAATCATACGGTAATCGACACGGTTGAGCGCAGCGACCGCGATTGCCGCTTCTGCCGCCTAAAATACTCGACATAAGGCACTGTCCGGAGTAACACATACAAATTGCACCGTGAACAAAAACTTCAATTTCCGCTTTTGCATTTTTGCAAATATGCTCTATCTCTTTTTCCGACAGTTCACGCGCCAAAACCACTCTTGAAAATCCCATATCCTCAAGATATTTTACACCCTCAAGACTTGTAACGGTCATCTGTGTGCTTGCGTGCAAAGTCATATCCGGAACAGTCTTTTTGATAATCTCCACAGCGCCCATATCCTGAACAATAAGTGCGTCAACGCCGATTTCATTAAGTTGCTTCAAATATTCTTTAAGGCTTTCAATTTCCTTTTCCTTAACAAGCGTATTTACCGTAACGTGAACGTCAACGCCGTATAAATGGCAGTAATCCACCCACGTTTTCATTTCTTCGATTGTAAAGTTTTCGGCACTATAACGTGCGCCGAACTGCGGGCCGCCGAGATATACCGCGTCCGCTCCCGATTGTACCGCCGCCGTAAGTGCCTGTCTGCTGCCGGCAGGTGCTAAAAGTTCCATACTCATTTAACCTTCTTCTTGCCGTCTGATACAACTGTATTTTCTTCGTATGCTTTTAGTTTTTCTTTTAAACTTTTAATAGTTTCTTCAAGTGTTTTATTGTTTTTATTTGCTGTTTCAAGGTCTTTTTTTGTTGATGTTAATTCGGCATTCAATTCTGTTTCATCAATCGTAACCTGTCCGCTTTTTGCGTCGTCAAGTTCTCTTTTTATCGAGTCGTTCTCTTTTTTTAAATTATCGATTTTTGAATTTAATTTTTCCATTTCAATCTTTACAGAATCGTCCGATTCAAGTGCTTTGAAATATTCGTCACAAATATTAAGTGCCGCCAAAACAATAGGACGTTCCCCAAGAACATTTTGACCGCCATTCAAAACGTTTTTAACCTTTTCATTTATATGTTCGCCCAATCTTTCGATATACTCTCTGCTTTCCTCAGCAACAACTGTATATTGACGTGAATTAATGGTTATTGAAACTCTGTTCACCGCCATGACTTCATCTCCGTTTCTTAATTTTTTCGCATAAAATACCTAATATACTCTTATTATACAATAAAACCAATTAAAAAAACAGAGTTTTTTTGACTTTTTTCAAAATATTTTATAAAAAAAGAACGGTCACGCCGTTCTTACAGATTATATACAAAACCATTATGGTTTTGTATACTTTATTTTTGGGAGTTTGATGGCGTATCGGAAAGACATCCGATGCTCGCAGAGCAGTTTTGCCGTAGGCAAAACTACTGAAAAAGCTAACCTCAATTAATAATCATTTCTGGCAACCTGTGCGGCAGAAATGGCTTAAAATCTAAAGTTTCGACTTTGGAGGAACTTTATGATTTTTCTCTGAAAACACTCAAAAATCACATTGAAAGATGTGATTTTTGGAGCTGTCGACACTTTGTCGACAGGCTCACTTTTATAATTCTATCGTTAATTTTCTGCCCGTTTTTTCATATATTCTGTATTTAATACCTACCATGTCAAACATTTTCTTTGACGCAATAGTGTTAGCCTCATCGGCATATTTGTCGGACATATACACAACTTCCTTGATACCGCTTTGAATAATCGCCTTCGCACATTCGTTGCAAGGGAACAGCGTTACATACAGCTTAGCGCCCTCAAGCGAGCCTGAACTTCTGTTTAAAATCGCATTAAGTTCGGCATGGCAAACGTACATATATTTCGTATTTACAGGATTTTCACCGTTTCTTTCCCAAGGCATATCGTCATCGCAACACCCTGTCGGCATACCGTTATACCCAAGCGACAATATTTTATTTTCATGGTTTACAATACACGCACCAACCTGTGTATGCGAGTCCTTGCTCCTCTGTGCCGACAGTAACGCAATCCCCATAAAATATTCGTCCCACGATATATAATCTTGTCTTTTCATCTTCAATCCTCCAGCAAAGAAATCTTTCGTCATATAACAATTTTAACATTCCTAAAATCATTAGTCAAGAAAAAAAGCCGTCCGATTTTTTCAATCGAACGACTTTAATTGCCGTATCTCTTATCTTACAGCCGACAACATCATGCAGAGCATACCCAAAACCATAAAGGCAGTTGCCCACAAAAAGAAAATCGAAAGGAATTTAAAAACCATATATGCTGTGCCGTGGTCTTTTCCGGGCTTAATTTCTTCACCGTATATTGACAAAAATCCTTTATCCCAATCATCATCGACAAGTCCAAACATATTAGCATTGGTAATACTTGAAGTGTGTGAACGCTTTTCTTTTTCAATCTCTTTGTTAATTCTTTTCTCATCTCTGCTTATAAAAGACACCATTGCAAAAAGCATTACGGTAATACCTATCATCAAAGGCATAGTTATGCGTATTTTGTACATTGTCATCCTTGCCATGTACGTAAGTTCATTTACTTTCATAAATAAATTGCAAAGCCACAATACCACAAAAGCCGGTACTGCACCTATGCCAACCGATATTGCCGCATTTTTCAACATCCTTTTAGTTTTATTCATAATTATCCCTCCGCAAAGAGCAATCAAAAACGCCATTCACCTACAGAATTAATATTTCTTTATACCTATATCACTTCTATGGAATTCATCTGTCCAAGAAATTTTTGCAACACCTGCATAAGCATTCTTAATAGCCTCGTCAAGGTCTTTGCCGACAGCCGTAACACCAAGAACACGTCCTCCATTAGTAACGATTTTACCGTCCTTTACAGCTGTTCCTGCGTGGAACACAGTCAAATCGCCTACGTTATCAAGACCGCTGATTTCATAGCCTTTTTTATAGCTTACAGGGTAACCGCCCGACGCCATAACAACGCATACAGCCGCATTATCTTCCCATTCAATGTTGATTTCATCAAGGCGTTCATCAATAACAGCCTCCATAATTTCAACAAGGTCAGTTTTCAATCTCGGCAAAACAACTTGTGTTTCAGGGTCACCGAAACGGCAGTTATATTCAATAACCTTAACACCGTTCGCAGTCATCATAAGGCCGAAATAAAGCACGCCCTTGAAAGGTCTGCCTTCACTGCTCATAGCCTTAATAGTCGGAACGAAAATATTTTTCATACATTCTTCCGCTTTTGCGTCATCATACAAACGACTCGGTGAGAATGTACCCATACCGCCTGTATTAAGACCTTTGTCATTATCATATACTCTCTTGTGGTCTTGTGCCGATACCATAGGTTTAACAGTCTTACCGTCGGTAAATGCAAGTACACTGACTTCAGGACCTGTCAAAAATTCTTCGATTACTACACGACTTCCGCTCTTTCCGAACTTTCCGTCGTCAATCATTTCGTGAACGGCTTGCTCAGCCTCCTCAAGGTTTTGTGCTATGATAACACCCTTGCCAAGTGCAAGTCCGTCGGCTTTTATAACTGTCGGAAACGTGTTTTGCGCTTTGATATAATCAATCGCAGACGTACTGTCTGTAAACACTTCATAATTTGCGGTAGGAATATTGTACTTCTTCATAAGTTCCTTTGAAAAAGCCTTACTTCCCTCTATTATAGCGGCATTTGCACGAGGTCCGAATGCACGAATACCCTCTTTTTCCATTGCGTCAACCATACCAAGTACAAGCGGATCGTCAGGTGCAACCATAACAAGATCAATCGCATTGTCCTTTGCAAACTTAACCATATTTTCAATATCCGTTGCGGCAATGTCAACACACTCCGCAAGTTCCGCAATACCGCCGTTACCCGGTGCACAATAAATTTTATCTACCTTTGGCGACTGTGCTATTTTCCAAACAATAGCATGCTCACGTCCGCCGCCGCCTACTACTAATATTTTCATAATTCGTTCTCCCTTTAATTAAAATACTCACCAATTAAAATCGCAGAATTGTGTGCAGTTCGTTTGAAACGGCGAGCGGTGCTGTACGTTGGTACTGCCCCGAGCCGTTGAATACGAAATATACCAAACCAGTAAAAGTCGCAGAATCAGTTTCAGATGTGCCAAAATGCAATGGGTGCTGTACGCGTGTACCGTCCTATTGCTTTGAAGTGCATATGGAACTGATTATGCGTCTTTGGGATTAATGATGGAACAATCTTATACCTGTGAAACTCATACACATATTGTACTTGTTGCACGTTTCAATAACATTATCGTCACGAATTGAACCACCGGGTTGTGCAATTACTGTAACACCGCTCTTTTTGGCTCTTTCAATATTGTCACCGAACGGGAAGAATGCGTCTGAACCAAGTGCAACATCTGTATTCTTATCAAGCCATGCTCTTTGTTCTTCCTTTGTGAACACTTCCGGCTTTACTTTAAATGTCTTTTCCCATACGCCGTCTGCAAGTACATCCATATATTCATCTGAAATATACACGTCAATCGCATTATCTCTGTCGGCTCTCTTAATTCCGTCAACAAACTGCAAACCAAGCACTTTCGGTGCTTGTCTCAGCCACCATATATCAGCCTTATTGCCTGCAAGACGTGTACAATGTATTCTTGACTGCTGACCTGCACCGATACCGATTGCCTGACCGTCCTTAACGTAGCAAACACTGTTTGACTGTGTATACTTCAATGTTATAAGCGCAATCTTTAGATCTCTCTTTGCCTCGTCTGAAAGTTCCTTGTTATTCGTTACTATATTTCCAAGCAATTCGTCATTAATATCCAGTTCATTTCTGCCTTGCTCAAATGTGACACCGAAAACTTGCTTTCTTTCGATTTCGGCAGGCTTATAATTTTCATCAATCTTTATGATGTTGTAATTGCCTTTTTTCTTTGCTTTTAAAATTTCAAGTGCCTCGTCTGTATAACCCGGAGCAATAACACCGTCTGAAACTTCTTTCTTTATAAGAAGTGCGGTAGCCTTATCACACACATCCGAAAGAGCGATAAAATCACCGAATGACGACATTCTGTCAGCACCTCTTGCGCGTGCATATGCGTTGGCAAGCGGAGTAAGTTCAACGTCATCAACGAAATAAATCTTCTTCAATGTGTCAGACAACGGAAGTCCAACAGCCGCACCGGCAGGAGAAACGTGTTTAAAAGAAGTTGCGGCAGGAAGTCCTGTTGCTTTCTTCAATTCCTTTACAAGCTGCCAGCCGTTAAGCGCGTCCAAAAGGTTAATATAACCAGGTCTTCCGCAAATTACTTCAAACGGTAAATCTCCATTCTCCATAAACACTCTTGACGGCTTTTGATTAGGGTTACAGCCGTACTTTAATTGCATTTCATTCATTATTTTATCGTCCTTTCGTTTTTATTTATGTAAATATTATTTGTTTTTGTTTACAATCTTTGTTTTTGTTTCGCCTGTTGCAATGTCGATAAATCTTACGAACAACGAAACTTTATTATCCGCATTAAGCGAATTCCAAAGACCGTCTGTGAATTCATCAATATCGTTTGGAATTGCAACCTTTTTAGGCTCGCCCTCAAAAGACGGAAGCGGACTGCCGTCACCCATATATGTATGGATAAAGTGTCCCTCGCCGTCAAGCGGATTGTTATACGAAAAAGTATATCTTTGACAAGACTGCGGATTGCCGTCAGCACTCTTTAGGATTGACATTGAATAATCAAATCCGCCATTGTTAGGTTCAATAATACCCGATATTCTCGGTGTAAAGTTAGGGTCATCGTCCTCAAATTCACGAGTTCTTAATGACTGTTCAAATGTCTGACCGTTTTCCATATGTTCGTAAATCGTATCTGTTTGGTCACCGTTTGTGACGATAGTCTTGTCACCAAGCACGCGAACAGGTGCATATATGATAAGATGCGGGTCTTCAAGCTTTGACGGGTCAAACGCTTGTGTACGAATACCGTCGCCGTCCTCAATAAATACACGGTTACGGCTGTTTACACTTCTGCCCATTATAAAATATGCCGTAACGGCACTTTTACAGTCAGCACTTTTTCCGATTACAATACCACGACCCGGATAGTCGTTGCTTTTTAGTTCTTCATATATATCAATTTTTTTCATTATACTTCTCCTTTTTAGTTGTAATAGCAGTCCGATTCCCACTTTATTGCGTTTGTGTCTACATACTCCCATATGCGATTGTAATCCGCTTGATTTCGGATTATATGGTCGTGAAATGACTTTTGCCATACAGGGTGTCCAATTTGTTTTGAACAATACCCTTTAAATTGATTGACTATTTGCGAGAGAGTAGGGGCGGTCATTGGCCGCCCGTTAATATCATTGTTATCTATGCGTATTATCAAATGCACATGATTCGGCATAATGACGTATTTGTCAACCGTTATATTTTGATAATACAATGGAATTTTTTCAATACCGATTTTAACAATCAAACCTAAATGATTTAATTTGTCTTGCGGGCGGCCGCTGACCGCCCCTACGGAACATTGTTGATTATTCCAAAATATTTTTTGTTTGTCTTTCGCGCATATAGTCACAAAATACGCACCGTTTTGTGAATAATCATAAAATTCCAACCTATTATTTTTACGGCTATTCATCACACCATATCGGCACAAACCAATTCAACGGCTTGAGGTAAAATAATCCATTCTGCCTGTTCCATAACACGTTTTTGCAAAATTTCAGGCGTATCGCCATCCTCAATATAAACCGCTTTTTGTAATAAAATTCTACCGCCGTCTGTGATTTCATTTACGAGATGTGCCGTTGCGCCGGTCACTTTAACGCCGTAATCAAGTGCCGCCTGATGTACTTTCAATCCGTAAAAGCCGTCACCGCAAAATGACGGTATAAGTGACGGGTGGATATTGACAATTTTATTTGCGTATTCTTTAAGCAAGTCACCGCCCAAAATCGCCAAAAATCCTGCAAGGACAATCACATCAACGTCCATTTCTTTCATATACGCACAAATTTGTCGGTTAAATTCGTCGTTATCACCGCCGCAATCGGCATTTTTGCGGATTACTTTAGTCGCAATACCTGCATTTTTTGCACGTTCAAGACCGTACGCCTTACTGTTATTTGAGCATACACACACAATCTTACCGCTTTTCAAAACAGTACCCTGTTTATCAATCAAAGCCTGTAAATTCGTGCCGCCGCCCGAAATAAGAACACCTATTCTTTTCATAAATTAAACCTCCTCGTGAAAAAGATGTGGTATATATCGGGAGCAAAAGGAACGCTGACGTATGTTTATACTTCAAGTTCCTTTTAAACCCGAGAGATGCCTCATATTTTTTACGAGATAACCTCATTATTACCGACTATCTCCACACCTTTTTCGCCGTCAACAAGTTCACCGATAATATAAGCTTTTTCGCCTGCGTCCTCAAGGCACTTAACAGCCTTTTCAGCCTTATCCGCATCAACAGCTACTATCATACCGATACCCATATTGAATGTGTTGTACATATCTCTTTCAGGAATATCAGCCTTTTTCTGCATAAGATTAAATATAGGAAGAACCTCCCATGAACCCTTTTTGATAACGGCTTTCAAACCATCAGGCAACATTCTAGGAACATTTTCGATAAATCCGCCGCCTGTGATATGAGAAACGGTATTAATACCTACTTCGTCAATAAGCTTTAGAAGCGGTTTAACGTAAATTCTTGTCGGTGTCAAAAGTTCCTCACCGATTGTCTTGCCAAGTTCGTTTGAATATGTATTAAGAGTTTCCTTTGCGTTATCGTCATTAAGACCGAAAACTTTTCTTACAAGTGAATAGCCGTTTGAGTGAACACCGCTTGATGCGATACCGATAAGCACGTTACCTGCTTTTGCATTTTTACCGTCAGTGATTTTGCTCTTTTCAACAACACCAACGCTAAATCCTGCAACGTCATATTCATCTTCCGGCATCATTCCCGGATGTTCTGCAGTTTCACCGCCTACAAGCGCGCAACCCGACAAAACACAGCCGTCCGCAACGCCTTTAACGATTTGTGCAACCTTTTCCGGAACATTCTTACCGATTGCGATATAGTCAAGGAAGAACAACGGCTTTGCACCCGAACAAGCAATGTCGTTTACACACATTGCAACGCAGTCTTGACCGATAGTATCATGCTTGTCCATAAGGAAAGCAACTCTGATTTTTGTACCTACACCGTCAGTACCCGAAACAAGTACAGGATTTTCGTAGTTTTTCGGCATTTCAAAAAGTCCGCCGAAGCCGCCGATTCCGCCAAGTACGCCCTCAATCGCTGTCTTTTTAACGTCGTCCTTGATTAGTCTTACTGATTCGTAGCCCGCCTCAACGTCTACACCTGCTTGTTTGTACGCATTTTCACTCATATTTTTATCTCCTTTAAAATTGTTTTCACTTAAATATCAAATTACATTTCTGCAACTGCTTTTTTAATTTTTTCGTCTTTTTTCTCGACGCCCTCAACCATTTTAACTTTTGCGTCTTTTAGAGCGTCTTTCAAATAATCATATTTAATAGCAAGCATTTGTGCAGCCAAAATCGCCGCATTCGTGCCGTTATCTATACCGACCGTCGCAACAGGGATACCCGGAGGCATTTGGACTGTTGCCAAAAGTGCGTCCATACCCTCAAGTGTTGACTTAATCGGAATACCTATAACAGGTACTGTTGTGTGAGCCGCTATAACTCCACCGAGATGTGCCGCCATACCTGCCGCACAAATTATAACCTCAATACCGTTTTTCTCGGCATTCTTGGCAAATTCTGCCGCTTTGTCAGGTGTTCTGTGTGCAGAAATTACATTCACATCTACCTCAATTTTAAATTCTTTAAGCTTTGCAACGCAACTCTTTAATTTTTCAAAATCAGAGTCACTTCCCATTATTAATGCTACTTTAGGAGTCATAAAAACTCACCTGTCCTTCCCTAAAATTTACTTATAGTAATACATAATAATAGTATCAAAAATCGACCCTGTTGTCAATATTTCTTGCATATTCATTTAACTTATATTAACTAAAAATTCATCTGTAAACATTTATTGCAATTAACTAACCAATATGATAAAATTAAATAATCAAATTTAAAGTATTTGCAATTACCGAATTTTAAGCAAATGGAACGGAGGAATTAAAATGTTAAAAAAAGCAATAACAATTATTCTTGCAT
The DNA here is from genome assembly GCF_020687385.1 of Hominilimicola fabiformis. Lineage (NCBI taxonomy): Bacteria > Bacillati > Bacillota > Clostridia > Eubacteriales > Oscillospiraceae > Hominilimicola > Hominilimicola fabiformis. Next base: position 4,001 of record NZ_JAJEQM010000003.1, on the reverse strand, counting down.
TGGCGATGATGTCAGGTACATCTGTATTTGCAAGCAATGAAACAGAAGAAAGCAACAACGCAACTCAAATTGAGCAAAACAGTGAAGTCACCGCATTTGAAAGCGACATATCAAGAGCGGTATCACTTGGCATTATCAACAACGAAAACTACAACTTTAACGATGATATTACACGTGAACAATTCTGTAATTTTGTATACAACTGGGTAAACCCGATAAAAGAATTGCCCATATTCAAATATGAACGTGCTCCATTTGATGACACAAACGGCAATGACAAAATTACCGTATTATATTCCGCTAAAATAGTATCGGGTAAGGGCGATTATATCTTCTCACCAAACGACAAACTCACGCGTGAAGAAGCCGCAACAATTCTTTGCCGTGCCGCAAACTACTTAGACATTGAACTTCCGCTTGTCAAGGTAGATATGTCATACGCCGACAATAGCGAAATATCATCATGGGCAGTGTCTTCTGTGTACAGTTTAAAAACATTGAATATCTTAAACAACACTGACGAAAATTTTAATCCAAAAGCAAACATAACAATCAGCCAAGCTGTTTCCGCATTGGTCAGATTATCTTAGTCCGGCTGTATCAATCGACTGTATCGAACTTGAATAGTACAAAAAAGACACCATTTAGCATTTGCTAAATGGTGTCTTTTAAAATACCGTTCTTTAAATTAGAACTTACCGGCCTTTGCAGCTTCCTCTACGGCAACGGCAACAGCAACTGTTGCGCCAACCATAGGGTTGTTACCCATACCGATAAGACCCATCATTTCAACGTGAGCAGGAACTGAAGATGAACCTGCGAATTGAGCGTCTGAGTGCATACGACCCATTGTATCTGTCATACCGTATGAAGCAGGACCTGCAGCCATATTATCAGGGTGAAGTGTACGACCTGTACCGCCGCCTGATGCAACTGAGAAATACTTCTTACCTTGTTCGATACATTCTTTCTTATATGTACCTGCAACAGGGTGTTGGAATCTTGTTGGGTTAGTTGAGTTACCTGTGATAGAAACGTCAACACCCTCGTGGTGCATTATAGCAACACCTTCACGAACATCGTCTGCGCCGTAGCAGCGAACGTTTGCTCTTTCGCCCTTTGAGTAAGCTGTTTCCTTAACGATTTCAAGCTTACCTGTATAGTAATCAAACTTAGTCTGTACATAAGTAAAGCCGTTAATTCTTGAGATGATTTGAGCGGCGTCCTTACCAAGACCGTTAAGGATAACTCTTAGGTCTTCCTTACGAGCCTTGTTTGCGCTTCTTGCAAGACCGATAGCACCTTCAGCAGCTGCGAATGATTCGTGACCTGCAAGGAATGCGAAACATTTTGTTTCTTCTCTTAGTAGCATTGCGCCAAGATTACCGTGTCCGATACCAACCTTTCTGTCATCGGCAACAGAACCAGGAATACAGAATGACTGCAAGCCAAGACCGATTTTCTCAGCAGCCTCTGCAGCTGTCTTAACACCGTCTTTAATTGCGATAGCCGCACCTACTGTGTAAGCCCAACAAGCGTTTTCAAAGCAGATTGGCTGAATGCTCTTTGTGATGTTGTATGCGTCAACACCGGCGTCATCACAGACTTTCTTTGCTTCTTCTATTGATGAAATGCCATGCTTTTTAAGCTCAGCATTGATTTGATCTATTCTTCTTTCATAACTCTCAAATAAAGCCATTATATATTTACCTCCCTTTTCAGATTATTCGTGTCTTGGGTCAAGAAGTTTTGCAGCATCGTCAACTCTTCCGTATTGTCCGCTTGCCTTTTCCAAAGCTTCGTTAGCGTCCATACCCTTAGCTATCATTTCCATCATCTTACCAAGATGAACAAACTTATAACCGATAATTTCGTTGTTATCATCAACTGCAATCTTTGTTATGTAACCTTCTGCAAGTTCAAGGTATCTTGGGCCCTTTTCAAGTGTTGCATAAGTTGTACCAACCTGTGATCTAAGTCCCTTACCAAGGTCCTCAAGGCCTGCACCGATTGGAAGACCGTCCTCTGAAAAAGCTGTTTGTGTACGACCGTAAACAATCTGCAAGAAAAGCTCTCTCATAGCTGTATTGATAGCATCACAGACAAGGTCTGTATTAAGAGCCTCAAGAATTGTCTTGCCTACAAGAATTTCTGATGCCATAGCAGCTGAGTGTGTCATACCCGAACATCCTACTGTTTCTACCAATGCCTCTTGGATAATACCTTCTTTTACGTTTAGTGTAAGTTTACAAGTACCCTGTTGAGGTGCACACCAACCAACACCGTGTGTAAGACCGGAAATATCTTTAATTTCCTTTGCCTGTGTCCATTTACCCTCTTGAGGGATTGGAGCAGGACCGTGATATGCTCCTTTTGTCAAAGGACACATATGTTCTACTTCTGCTGAATATTTCATACTATTACTCCTTTCGATTTATGCGGCAAAATCCGCTCATTATCTTCATTATAACATATTAATTTCATTGTATCAATAAAAAAATATACAAAATTATCGTTTATTGTAACTTTCTTTTTACATAAAAACATCATATCTCAAATATTATCGTTTTACTATTGCCCAAATTCGGATAAAATGTTATAATGTTAGCGTAATTTTTAAAATATATTTTCTCACAGAAAGGCTAAATAATTATGAACGGTAATGTAATTGTAGGACAATCGGGCGGACCGACATCTGTAATCAATTCAAGTCTTGTCGGAGTTTTTCAAGGTGCTAAGCGTGCCGGCTGCGGTAAGATTTACGGTATGCGAAACGGTCTTGAGGGACTTTTGCAGGAGAGATATGTCGAACTTAACGACTGTATTAAAAACGATCTTGATATTGAAATTTTAAAACGCACTCCTTCATCATTTCTCGGCACTTGCCGTTACAAGCTGCCACATTATGAAAAAGACAGTGCCGTATACGAAAAACTTTTTGCGATACTTAAAAAGCTTGATATTAAGCACTTCTTCTATATCGGCGGCAACGATTCTATGGATACGATAAAAAAGCTTGCCGAATACGCAAGCAAGATAAACAGCGATATTACATTTATGGGCGTGCCGAAAACAATCGACAACGACCTTGACAAAACCGACCATACACCGGGTTACGGAAGTGCGGCAAAATACGTTGCGTCCGCAATGAAAGAAATCATTCTTGACACTGACACTTACACGACCGACTCAATCACAATAGTCGAAATTATGGGCAGAAATGCAGGTTGGCTTACCGCCTCGGCGGCGCTTGCAAGAACGGAAGACTGTACAGGTCCCGACCTTATTTATCTTCCCGAAACACCTTTCAGCTACGATAAATTTGTAAGCGATATTTTAGAGGTTAAAAAGCATAAGTCGTCTGCTATTATCGCATTGTCGGAAGGTATACGAAACGCCGACGGTCAATATATATGCGAAACACAAAAGGGCGATATGAAACTTGACGTATTCGGTCACAAAATGCTTGGCGAAACCGCACTTTTCCTTTCTGATATGGTTGGTAAAGATACCGGTATGAAGTCAAGAGGTATCGTGTTCTCAACACTTCAAAGATGTGCGTCACATATCGTTTCAAGACGCGATATAACAGAGGCATACGACGCAGGTGCAACAGCCGTTGCGGCGGCGCTTGCAGGCGAAACGGGTAAAATGGTTATATTTAAACGTATATCAAATGATCCGTATAAAGTGTTTACCGAAACTCACGACATCGGCGATATTGCAAATGTAGAAAAGACTGTGCCTAAGGAATGGATTACCCAAAACGGCACCTATGTTTCACAAGAATTTATAGACTACGCACGTCCGCTTATTATCGGCGAACTTACACCGTTTATGGTTGACGGTCTGCCACGTCATTTGACCATAGAATAAACAGGCTTGTTGACTGCCCAATACAATGTAATTTTAAAGAGCTTATTCAAATGAACCGACCCCCAAAAGTTAGACCAAAAATCTAACTATTGGGAGGTCGGTTTTTTCATGGCAAAATATAGTTT